>JBGPIG010000017.1:0-16683 GCA_041484745.1 Nitrospirota bacterium
ACATGAAGACGGATGGCCAGGTATTAATGATGGCACAAAATACGTCATGTCCAAGACCCTGAAAAAGTCAGACTGGAAAAACACTGTATTCCTCAAAAGCTTGGCAGATATCAAAAAGCTCAAAAATTCAAAAGGTCCTGACATACAAGTTTGGGGCAGCGGCGTGCTCATTCAGCTGCTATTTAAGAGTGATTTAGTGGACGAACTTCGGCTCAAAATTCACCCGCTGACTCTTGGTAAAGGAAAAAAGTTGTTTGACAAAGGCACGATTCCGGCGGCATTTACATTAATCGAGAGTTTGGTTACGCCAAGCGGAGTGATTATTGCCTATTACAAGCGATCTGGAAAAGTCAAGACAGGTACTGTTGGAGCTTAAAGCGGCTTATTTGTTAATAATTCCCCAGAGAAGAGGTAATTGATAAATAACTTTTGCCAATATTGATTTCAACCAGCCGGTCCACAGCGACGCGCCCAAACGCGGCGCGTGACCGGCGTGTTGGCTCCTGCATAATGAGTCTTGCCAACAACTATCAGTCCAAGCGGATGAGACCACGCAACCTACAGAAGGAGGCCCCAAAATGAGAAGAATAAATTCGATAAAACGAATAATTTCTCTTTCTATCGTCTTTTTGCTGCTGGTCAGTGGATGCCAAGCTATTAAACCAGCGCCGAAGAGTGAAAAGGTAAGGAAACAGATGAAGGAACTCCTGGATAAGGTCGGCAATGATGCGATGGCATTTGATCTGCAGAAGCTGACGTTCCGAAATCTGAAATACGACTTGGCTCAGGCGTATAACGATGAGAAGAGACCCGACGACGCGATCGAGATATTGGTTGAGATTATCAAGGAGAGCAAACAACCGGATAAAAATTATTTCGGACAAGTTAGAAATAGAATATCTGCCGACTATTTCTTTGACAGTATCTATTATAAGGAACTGGCCCGTTCATACGAAATCAAACAGGACATCCCAAGCAGGGATAAGGCATTAAAAAAGGCCGAACAGGCTGCCTCAATGGAAAAAAAGCTGAAGCCCGCTGAGGAAGCGTCTGAGTCACGGAAAAAGAAGCTAGAGCGTGATGCGATTCTGAATTAATTTCCAACCTCGCCGTCGAGAGGGTCGCTAAAAACGCGCCCCTCACGGCGGCGTTAGCTCTAAATAAATTCCGGTTCCTTGGAACTCTTATCCAATGCAAATGTTCACAAGAAAAAAATTCAAAGAAATATTAGACGCTCGCGTATTATTGACGGTTGAGTCCCTTCATAAACCGATATCCGTCAGAAAACGCAAAGTTCTAGTCTATCTTGTAACCGTAATATATATTCTCGGCTTAGTTTTAGCTGGACAGACTAAATCGGATATTCGAGGCAATTTTCTGGTTCTAGGTTTCATATTGACGATTCTTTACGTGCTTGCGCTAGTCTTAATTTTCTGGTTTGGTCAGACTATGGGGAAAGCATTGATTATTACAGAAAGAGGATTAGCATTTTACCCGGTTGCTGCTGAGAAATGGGATGACATTGAAAGTTACAGTTGGCAAGAATTTAAAGGGATATCACGCCTTCCTGGACCGACAGTTTTTTCATCACGCGAAGGTGTCTGTTTAAGAATATTCAATAAAGGCATTTTCCAAAGAAGTCTTGAGTCAAGGAGTGGCAACTCGATTTTTGCAACATATTTGATCTTTTTTTCTCCAGAAAAAATTGCCCTTGCAGAGCAAATATTCCACCAACACGGACTTAAAAGAAAGAATTGAGAGACACTAACCTGCGCGTCCACAACGACACGCCAAAAAGCGGCGTGTGACGCGCGCGTTGATCGGAGAAAATAATGCCAATCAAAAAACAAACATTCACGCGTTACCCGGTAGTTTCGCTTAGCGCTGAATATTTGGTAATGGGCCACTTGATGCGCCGAAATATTCTTACCTATAAGGCCCCCCCGAACAATGAAGGTTACGATCTTATTTGTATCCATCCAAATCCCCGTCAAAAAAGCAGACAGATTCGTGTCCAGGTAAAAAGTCGCCTTGCTACAGATTGTGATCGCGGTTTTCCCGTGAAAGAAAAATCCATAGATGCTTTTGATTACTTGATTGTCGCATTCCTGAATTGTGGTTATTTTATGGGAATGAGAAAACGGCATAAAACGATTGAAGGAATTAGTGAGCCTGAATTCTACACTTTGCCGCAAGCGTTTATTAAAAAGCATCATGATAAGAGTTCATCATGGCAAAAAGTGCGAACACACGGCTTGGATATTGAAGAATATAAGAATGAGAAAGGTTTTGAGTTAATAGCAGAAGAACTTAGCATTCCATACCCGGAAAAGAAATGATGAATAACTTTTTGACTTGGTGGCGGTAAACCGATATGGAGTGGATAAATAACTATGCAGGACAATGGATAGATGGAGTTGGGCACGAGCTACATATCCTTGTCCACAATAGCACTATGGCATACGCGACACTCCTGCTCAACGGAAAACCTATTCTTCGCCCATGGTGCAAAGACAAGCCAAGTATAAACATGACAGCCCGTTATCGTCAAGGAGGCGGACCGCAGTTATCAATTGATCTCGGACGGAAGGGATTTACAATAGAATTAGCGTATGATGCCCAATATGAATTGTTGCCTGATTCACCAGAGGCTTTGTCCGTGGGAATCTCAAGGTATGAAAACGACGATGTTGCTGAAAGAAGCGCCGCTATATTTTATCCCTTGAATCCCTTCAGAAGAAAGCAGCCGTAGTCTGGATTGAGCATAGCGAAACTAGACACGGTGATCTCAACTACGCCGTCGAGAGGGTCGCTGAGAGACGCGCCCCTCACGGCGGCGTTATCCAGGGTCGTAAGGAGATAGAATTTGCCGTATCAAACAGACGAAAGACTAAAAAGCTATCTGGACACTAATCAATTGCACAGAGAACAAATGTGTCGGGCAATTCTGGCAATAGACAAAAGATTTTCAGATGTACGTCCTAGACATCCTCGTGGAGGACCTGATGGTGGAAGGGATCTTGACGCCGTATACCGCGGAAATCAGATTGCATATGGTGCGGTTGGTTTTGTAAATCAAGCTAACGATTCGCCTGAACAGAAAAGAACAATTACTGCAAAGTTTTCTGACGATCTAAAAAACTCACTAAGTTCAAATGAAAAACCCACCGCTTTTGTATTCTTTACAAATATCAATCTTACACTTGGAGAAAAGGAAACGCTTATTAATGAGGCAAAACAGTCGAATATTCTATTTTGCGACATATTAGACAGAGAGAGATTACGTATCACTTTAGATGGCCCTGATGGGTTCTCGATCAGATTTCAATACCTTAACATTTCACTATCTGAAGCAGAGCAAGCTAGCTTTTTTGCGCGCTGGGGGGATGATATCCAATCTGTAATATCCACGGGCTTTCAGAGAATAGAAAGTACTCTTAACAGAGTTTTGTTCTTCCAGGAGGCTAGTGATCCGCTAACTCACTTTACGTTATCTTTTGAGTTGGACAAAATATACACAGCAGAGGAGATCGGACATTTTAGGTTGTTTTGTTCAATGTATTTAAAAGAACCTAAGCACAATATTTTATCTGTTTTATTCGGTTCATCTGACAAATCAAACAGGATGCGAAAAGAAACCGAGACCCCTTTTACTGAACAAGCAATGGGCATCAAATGCGGTATAAGCGGTGGACAATGGGAACATTATATAGACACAATCGATAAAAATGATAAAGAACCTGAGGAGAGCAAGGAAAGATACAAATGCGTTGGTGCATCATCATCAGTTGGCAGAGACGAAATAGAGTTTTTACCGATTTCTTATAGCAAGGATACCTTTATAAGATTTTCTCCCGTTATTTCTTTTCGGGACTTAGATGACGCGATGTTTCT
This sequence comes from Nitrospirota bacterium, assembly GCA_041484745.1. GTDB lineage: Bacteria > Nitrospirota > UBA9217 > UBA9217 > UBA9217 > JALNZF01. The sequence continues at coordinate 3,895 of JBGPIG010000017.1, forward strand.
ACCGATGATTAATCAATCACTGGCTGAAAAAGTTAAAGCTGTTCATGTTTATGCGAACGGTTATAAACTACAAGAAATTAGTTCTGCTGATTTTTATGTTGATACTACTGAATTTGATCCTAATATACCTGCCAAATTTGACCAGGATGAATTAAGAGATCCTTGGACAAGAATTCGTCCAATAAGTTCATCTGCATTTCACATTCGTTTTTCTGAAGTGACACCGCAAAGAATGTTTGTTCCAATCCAAGTAGTAAATAGTTTAGAAACACGAATGCAAAAAGGCAAGCGATAACGAGCGGGTCGAGTCCGACGCGCAAAAGACGCGCGTCTCACCCGCGTGTTGGCTATAATATGAAAACTAAGAAAGACAACGAACTTCATCATTTAATTCAATTCAAGCAAGTTTTCGAAAGATTTCCCGATGGTGAAATCTTCGAACACGAATGCCCTGACTTTATAGTCGATAATGGAAACAGAAAAGTTGGGATTGAGGTTACAAAAATATTCAAAGCACCTCGTTCAAATGAACCACCAATGCAAGCTGTAGAGTCTGCCTGTAAAAAAATTGCTGATTTCGCTCAGAAAATATGCGAAGAGAGGCAAATTCCTCCTCTGATTGTTTCTCTTCATTTCATTCAAAAACCAAATATTTTAAACATTCGTCGAGACGAATTGAGTTATAAAATAGCTGATTTTGTTTGTAGCAACATCCCAAATCCAGATAGCTCGCGCACATTTGAAGACAGATACAGCTATCAGACATTTCCTGAGTATATTCACGCTATCACAATTGGAAGATTTAAAGTGTTAACCAAGTCGCATTTTAATGTGCCGACAGCGGGCTGGGCTCAAAGGGAATTTTCAACAGAGTTGCAGCAGGTTATTGATTTAAAGAACCCAAAGATAGTTCATTACAACGACGACTGCGAAGAACATTGGCTAATAATTATTTCTGAAGGATCTAGTCCGTCATCATTTTTTGAATGCAATGGAGAAACGCGTGAAGCGATTTTTAAATCTGAATTTGATCGTAGCTTTTTCATGGAAGCATTTTCAAAATCCTGGTGGGAGCTAAAAACATTTAAGGCGCCTCATCATTTCCTTAAATAGTTGAAACAAAACACTGCCTCCAACAGTCGCGTCCACAGCGACGCGCCAGAAGACAGCGCGTCAGGCGCGCATTCTCTCGGCGCTTCGCGCCGCGAGAAAGCCGGAACTAAACCATGCGTCTTCCCGGCGAAAAACGCGCCGGGAGAACCAGACGCTCAAGACCAAGGAGGAGCATGAAAACCATAACAGCTGATTCGGGACTGGTGGCTTATTGCGGGCTCTACTGCGGAGCATGCCAAAAGTATCTCAGTGAAAGGTGCGAAGGTTGCCATAACAACACGAAAGCCACATGGTGCAAAGTCAGATTCTGCAACATAGAACGACGCTACTCATCGGAGAACCTTTAGGGTCAAGTCTTTCTCCTTGAATTAATCACGAATTGTCTAGCGTGACACGATAATGCAACGAACAAGACTTGACCCTAATGACTCCACAATAAAGATAAAAGTTGGTTGAATTTTATTGAAGGGGTCTAAAGCAGGGAAAAGGTATCGTAAGTTTGTCGGACAAGGACATTAAATATTTTAAGGATGTTAACGTGGGCAATGAAGTGTACGCTTTTGGATATCCCACATCAATAACTTCAGTTAACCCTTGGTTGAACATTAAGTTGCCGTTACTGAGAAAGGGCATCGTAGCAGGGAAAAATGAGTTGCTTAATGCCATTATAGGAAATAGCGGTGGTCTTGTGATGGAGGGTGAAACATTTTCGATGTTCTTCGATATACAGACGCAATTGGGCAGAACTATTATGCCGCTCGTCGCAATGCGGCCTTTAGTGCCTTGCGCTTGTCCTTAAGCAGCCACAAATCATAGGTCATCTGCATATTGAGCCATGTTTGCGCAGTGGAACCAAAGACCAATTCAAGCCGGAGGGCCATTTCAGGCGTAACAGCGCCTTTTCCGTTGATGATCTTGTACAGTGTTTTTCGCGAAACACCGAGCTGCTTTGCCGCGTCGGCGACGGATATGTCCTTCGGCTCCAAACAGAGTTCCCTGATTATTTCTCCGGGATGAACCGGGTTATGCATTTTGGTCATGTGAAACCCCCTTAATGATAATCTTCGTAATTTACAACGTGGGCGTTGCCATTTTCAAATCGGAACGTTACCCTCCAATTTGCCTGAACAGTAACGGACCATGCGATGTGGCTCTGTACCCGTAATTAAGGCTCCAACCTGCGCCACGACAGCGACACGCCAAAGGGCGGCGCGTGACGGTCAATGGCCTACCACCCCCCTTACCTTCAACACCTTCTCCACCGCCGCTATCTGCTCGCCATACATCCTGCACTCTTCTTCATATTCCGCGGTCATATTCTGCGCCTTCTCAGCGCCGATGTGTACGGATGTCTTCACAAAAGTGAAAGAGTGTACGTCTTCCAGGTCGCAGAGATTGTCTTTCAACCGCGTGAGTTCCGCCTTGAGCTCGTCGATAGACATGTCATCAAAATTCTTTGTCATAAACGTCAACCTCAACAATGATAAATTACCCGGTGAAGATTGAGACCTTCGTAAGAAGTCAAAATCTACCGCCGAGACACTGAGACACTGAGAATAAAACATCACGCATCAGGAATTAACTGGTTTCCTCTGCGTGGTTCCCTAAGCGGCCGCTTTTCTTTTGAAGGCTACCGAGACTCTGTGGTTAAATCAGACTGTTATGCCTTTCAGGTATTCAAGCGCCTCCTGCCGGTCATTCAACTCGCCCTCGGCCTGCTTCTCCTTGATCTCGCCCAGGATCTCCCGGAACCGCGGCCCCGGCGACAGACCCCGCGCGATCAGGTCCTGCCCCGTCACCAGCGGCTTGGCCTCGACCTTTAGAAATTTTGTATAATAATAGTCGAGCACCGCGGCCATGGGCCCTTTGGTGTCCGTAAACTTTTCCTTCGGCATGATCTCGTACGTGGCCCGCGCATCAGCCTGCGCGAGAAGCAGGCTCTCGGGCAAGGCATCGCCGAGATCGCGGCAGTATCGATACATGGCGTTCTTGCTCGGCCCGCCGGGCGTTGAAAGATTGAACAGCCGCATGTGCTGTTTGATGACGCTCGTGACCAGGTTCTCCGTGGACCGGGAGAGTTTGAATCTTCTGCACACGAGCGCCGCCTTCTCCGCGCCGAGGTTGTCGTGGCCGTGAAAGCGGATGTGTCCGTCCGTTTTGACGTAGGTTTCGGGCTTTGCAATATCATGGAGGAGACAGGCGAAACAAAGCGCGGCCTTTCTCGTCACACGATGCTCAAGATGGTCTTCAAGGTGCTTCCTAACCGACGGGGCGTGTTCCTCCGATATGGTCCGCAGCTCGTCAAGTACGGTGTCAAGGTATCCGGCGGTCTTGATGGAATGGACCAGGACATCATGGACATGATATCTTCCCGGGGCGAACCTTCGGAGCGGATCAAGTTCCGGCAGCAGGGGTGAAAGAAGGCCGAGGGAGTCCAGGAGCATGAGATGCTTCTCCGCGTTGTTCTCCGAGAGGATCATGAAGAGCTCATCCCGCACGCGCTCGGGGGCCGGTTTCGTAATGAGATTCGAGTATTGCCGAATCTGTACCGCGGTCTCTTGTTCGATCTCAAAGCCCAGTGTTGCGGCGAACCTGACCGCACGCAACAACCTGAGAGGATCGTCTTCCAGCACCTCAGGCTTCGCCACACGGATACGCTTATTGGTTACATCTTCTCGGCCATGGAAGAGATCGATCAGCCCATCAAAAGACCGCGTTGCGATAAATTCCCGAAGGTCAAGCGCCATCGCATTCATCGTGAAGTCCCGACGGCCAAGATCGGCATGCAGGTCGCGGCCCTCGAAGTTCGTGAAATCGAACTGGACGGCCTCCGCCGCCTCGCGCGTCACCACGCGGGTGATCTTCCGCTCTTCATCGAGAAAGAAGAAGCTCCCGTTGATCTTATCGGCAAAGGCGCGCGCCACGTCCTCCGAACCCGAAGGCATCAGGAGGTCGATGTCCTTGATGTCCTGTTTGCCGAGCAGCAGGTCGCGCACCGAACCGCCGACAAGATATATTTTTTGAGGGGTAAGCGAAAGAAGTTCAGCGCAATATGCCCATGCGGGAGGATTCATAGCTGATACCAAAAAAGCGTCATACCCGCGAAAGCGGGTATCCAGGAGTTACCCATTTGAAGGCCCCTGTCAAGTATATGCGTCAAAACACTGGATTCCCGTTTGCACGGGAATGACGGTTTAGTTCAGTTTAAGACGTATTACGGGATTAACAATTTTTCTCCGGATAATTCTCTTGCCGCTTCCAATAGTTTCTTTATATTTGGTTCCACGTCCGCTTGCAATCCGTGCTCCTCAAAACATGTTTTGTTTTCTTCGCAATACCTGTTGAGGTCCGAGATCTTGATGAGGGCCTTTTCCTTTAACCCCTGTATTTCCTTATCATCGTATACTTTGATGAAGTTGTCGTGCAACTCGGATACGGTCTTGATTATTTGTTCCGTTGCCGAGTCCAGTGTTCCCCTACGCTCACCCCTTCCCTCCTTGCAGATCTTCATGAACAGGTCGAGCTCTTCCAATAACTCTACAAAGAGGGTCTTGGCGTTGTTTCTGATGCTCTTTCGCTCAAGATAGTCTATCTTTTTTTCCACATAATCCGGGGGGCGGTCTTTTTTGCTTTTTTCAATGTTAATCTTGATCTTTATTGCCAGCCTGTCCATCCTCTTCTTGATGTCGTCCCTCACGCTGATCGCTTCTTCGGCATATTCTTTTTCCGCGATAATAGCGTTCAATATTCCATAGACACCTTCGGCATCCCGTGTCAATATTTTGAAATGCGCCAAGTTAGGGTAATTTTCCTTTTCTTCTTTTCCTATTCTGGGCCGCAAGTCATAGACTTCCCGGGGGGTCCGAAAGGGCTTTTTTTCTTTTTTTCCAAAACCAAGTATATCCGCAATGCCCATGCTCTACTCCATTCATTTATAACCAGGGAATTATGCGTCCAGGATTTCTCTCAACACGCCCTCATCCCACTCTTTCGTAATAACTACTGTTCCAATCTTCTTCGGCAGTACGAACTTCACCTTGCCGCCTTCGGCCTTCTTGTCGATCTGCATGGTATCCATCAGTGCGGCCGCGGTCGTTGGGCGGACCAGGGCTGAACGATCAGTCGGCAATCCGTAGGACTTGATGAGCCTCTCCACCCGCTCGGGCACCGACGCGTCGCACAGGCCTGTTTTGTAAGCAAGCCGCGACGCAGAGACCATGCCGATGGCGACTGCAAAGCCATGGCGCATGGTGTACTCCTCGGCTGTTTCGATGGCGTGGCCCACGGTATGGCCGAAGTTCAGGATCGCGCGCAGGCCGCCCTCGAACTCGTCCTTGCTCACCACCTCCGCCTTGATCTCGCATGACCGCCGGATAATATGGATAAGCGCTTGGTCATCAAGCCCGAGTATCTGCTCGCGATTCGTGTCGAGATAGTCAAAGAACGCCGCATCCCGGATCACGCCGTACTTGATCACCTCGGCCATCCCGGAGAGAAACTCCTGTTTCGGGAGCGTCTTGAGCGCGCTGAGGTCCATAAAGACATTCTTCGGCTGATAGAACGCGCCGATCATGTTCTTGCCCAGGGGATGGTTTACCCCGGTCTTGCCACCTACGCTGCTGTCCACCATGGAGAGGAGCGTGGTCGGGACCTGGATGAACGGCACTCCGCGCATGAACGTTGCCGCCGCAAAGCCCGTGAGGTCGCCGATCACGCCGCCGCCGAGCGCAACGAGCGCCGACGTGCGATCAAAGCTGTTGGTAAGAAGGGCGGTATAGATGGCATTGGCCCAGTCGAGGTTTTTGAACTGCTCGCCATCGGGGATCTCGATCGACATGACGAGAAAACCTGCGGCCTTGAGGCTGTCCACCACGCGCTGCCCAAAGAGCTTCTTGACCGCGGGGTTCGTAACAAGTGCCATCTTTCTGCCAAAACCCATGTCCTGGAGTCGTGCGCCGAGCTGGTCCAGGCTCGCGCCGATCTCAATATCATAGCTCCTCTCGCCGAGGCTTACCTTAACAACATGCATATCGCACCTTCTCTTTGATCTCCCTCATCGCATCCTCTACCGACTTCTCCGAGGTGTCGATAATGAGGTCCGCCTGGCCGTAAAATTTCGCGCGGCTGTCGAGCAGTTCCCTTATCTTCTCCCTGGGGTCCGGGGTCTGAAGCAGGGGTCGGTGGGTCTCCTGCTTGATGCGTTCGAAGATCACGTCAGGCCGGGCCGTGAGGCAGACAACGAGGCCGCCCTTTTTGAATGCCGCCCGATTTTCGTCCCGAACCACCGCGCCGCCGCCCGTGGAGATCACCTGACGATCGCCTTCCAGGACCTGCCGGATGATCCTGGCCTCCACCTCCCGGAAGTAAGGTTCGCCGAAGGAGGAAAAAATATCGGCGATCGTGGTCTTCTGGTCGGCCTCGATGAGTTGGTCCGTATCGACGAAGGTGTACCCGAGGTCCCTGGCGAGCCCCGTACCTACGCTGGTCTTGCCCACACCCATGAAGCCGGTAAGTATGATGTTTTTGAACATGATTTTAAGTCAAATCTCAATAAACAAATCCCAAATAACAAATAATATCCAAATTCCAAAACTCAATGTTCAAATCGTTTGGAGTTTGATTATTGGTTATTTGAATTTATTTGTTATTTGGTGCTTGTTTATTGGTGCTTATTTGTTATTTATTGCCCCATCCCTATTTCCCCTGCTCCTCTTCCATTTCCATCCGGGCCTTCAGATGCTTTTCGAACAGAGAGTAATTCCGCTTCATCTCGTCAATGCTGTCGCCGCCGAATTTCTCGATCATGGCCGATGCAATCTCGAACGCCACCGCAGCCTCGGCCACGACCCCGGCGGCGGGCACCGCGCAAACATCGGAGCGCTCTACGCCGGCCTTGAACGGCTTCTTGCTCGCCATATCCACCGAACGGAGCGGTTTATACAATGTCGGGATGGGCTTCATGGCCGCGCGGACCGTTATGACCTCGCCGTTGCTGATTCCGCCCTCGATGCCGCCCGCCATGTTGGTCTTGCGAAAGAACCCGTCCTTCTTGCTCCAGGAGATCTCGTCGTGCACCTGCGAACCCGGCTTGTTCGCGGCCCCGAATCCCGCGCCGATCTCTACTCCCTTAATGGCCTGGATGCTCATGAGCGCGGCTGCAAGCTTGCCGTCAAGCTTACGGTCCCAATGCACGTGGCTGCCGAGACCCACGGGGACGCCGATGACCATCACCTCGAATACGCCGCCCAACGAGTCCCCTGCCGTCCTGGCCCCATCGATCTTACGCATCATCCGCTGTTCCGCATCAGGGTCCGAGCAGCGCAGTTCCGACGCCTCAACCCGCTTCTTGAATTCCTGGGCCGATATCTTCGGGACCTTGGCGAACACGCCGTCGATGCTCAGCACATGGCTCATTACCTCAATGCCGAACTCTTCGAGCAGCCGCTTTGCCACGGCCCCGACGGCAACACGCATGGCTGTCTCGCGCGCGCTCGATCGCTCGAGGATGTTTCTGATATCGGTCATGCCGTACTTCAGGGCGCCCGCCAGGTCAGCGTGGCCCGGTCGGGGCCGCGTGACCGGGTCGGCCGAGTTCAGGAACATCGGGTCCGGCGACATCTTGTCCCGCCAGTTCTCCCAATCCTTGTTGCGGACCACGAGACCAAGGGGACTGCCGAGCGTCCTTCCCCAGCGTACGCCGGTGTAGATCTTGACCGTGTCCTTCTCGATCTTCATGCGGTTGCCGCGGCCGTATCCCCCCTGCCTCCTGGCAAGGTCGCGGTCAATGTCCGTCACCCGGATCAAGAGACCGGCCGGCATGCCCTCGATGATCCCCATAAGAAGCTCGCCGTGGGACTCGCCGGCAGTTAGATATCGTAACATATCTCCCCCTCCATCGATAGAAAGGCTCCCCGCCTGGCCTCTTCCCGGATGGTACAAGGCGAAAATACCCGTAAAATCGCGCCCATCATAGCAAATTTGCAGTGGAAGTGCAATCAAAAGTATGGTAATATCCGGATATTTTAAGGGGATTTTTGAGGTCTTTGAGGGAAAAATCGCTGTCTGAGGAGTTCTTTTCAGGATCACAACAACTGCTCTACGGAGAACGCATGATCGCCCTGCTCTGTTCCGTCCCGCTCGAGGCCGAGGCCCTTCTGGCTTCCATGAATAAAGAAGGGCCTGTCGACCTCGGCTCATTACGTTTTCACCGCGGAACACTGTCGGGCCGTGAGGTCGTGCTCTGCGCGGGCGGCATGGGCAAGGCAAACGCGGCGCATGCGTCCACTCTCCTCATCACCCGGTTCAGCCCCGCGGCGCTCATCACCTTCGGCATCGGCGGCGCTTATCCCTCCTCAGGCGCGAGGATCGGCGATCTGGCCCTTGCATCGGAAGAAATAGCCGGTGACGAAGGGGTCCTTACCACCGAGGGGTTCCAGGGCGCCAAGTTCATCGGCATCCCCCTCGTACAAACCGGTCTCACCCAGTACCACAACCACTTCCCCGCAGACAAACACCTGCTTGATAATGCGCGCAACACACTCCCGTCTTCCCTCCCACCCGGGAACATCCATACGGGGAAATTCGTTACCCTCTCCACCTGCACGGGGACACGCTCACGCGCGTTGGAATTGGAGGCCCGGTACGGCGCTCTTTGCGAAAACATGGAGGGATCGGCGGCGGCCCAGGTAGCTATGCTTCACGATGTACCGTGGCTTGAAGTACGCGGCATATCGAATATCGTGGAGGACCGGGATTTGAAGAAGTGGGACATCCCGCGCGCGGCGGCGGCTGTGCAGAAAGCCGTTCACCATATCCTCGAAGCGTGGAGACAATGACGACAACGCTCACTCTAGGCTACTCCCCCTGCCCGAACGACACGTTCATCTTTTACGCCCTTACGCACGGCAAGGTCCGCGTGGCCGGCATCGAATTCCGCGAGCAGCTTGAGGACGTGGAGACCCTGAACCGGATGGCGCTGGAGGGCAGGCTCGACATCACCAAGATCTCCTATCATGCCCTCGGTCACCTGCGCGAGCAGTACGTCCTGCTCCGCTCCGGCAGCGCGCTCGGACGCGGCTGCGGCCCGCTCATCGTGGCAAAACCGGGAACGGACCTCATCGATCTCAACCGGGGCGTCATTGCAATCCCGGGTATGCTCACGACCGCATATCTTCTCCTCCGCCTCTTCGATCCGGCGATCAAGAACATCACCGTGATGAACTTCGACCGCATTATGGATTCGGTCTCGACGGGAGTGGTGATTGCCGGGCTCATTATTCACGAAAGCCGCTTCACCTATCCGCTCTATGCGCTCGAAAAACTGCTCGACCTCGGAGAATGGTGGGAACAGTATTCCGGCCTGCCGGTCCCTCTGGGCGGCATACTGGGGAAACGCTCGCTCGGCCGAGACGCTCTCCACTCCGTGGAAGCGGGCATCCGGGCAAGCATACGCTATGCCCATGCGCACCCGGATGAGGTCCTGGACTATTGTAGAAACCACAGCCAGGAGATGGATGAGACCGTGATGAAAAACCATATCGACCTCTACGTGAACGATTTTTCGCTGGACCTGGGACAGGAAGGGATCGATGCGGTGCGCAGGCTCTTTGACGAGGCGGAGAAGCGCGGCATCTTCCCTCATTCGAACAAACCTCTTCTGGCGGAGGAATGACCTCTGCCACGCAACCTGCGAGGGGAATCATGGTCACCATAAAACTTTTCGCCATATTGAAGGACAGGGCAGGCAGGGGCGAACTGCTGATCAACGTCGATTCCGCCTCGGTAGCGGAGTTGCTCGGGCACATAGCGCGCGAGTATCCGGCACTGAGGGACCTTCTCTTGCAGGGCAGGATCATGGTCTCCATCAACCAAGAATTCGCGACGAAAGATTCTCTCGTACGAGACGGTGATGAGGTGGCGCTCATGCCGCCGTTCTCCGGAGGGGCCGGCATACCGAACGCGGGCATCCGCATCCAACAGGACCCGTTCTCCCTTGACCGGGAGATCGCGCGATTAAAAGAATCCTCATCTTCCATTGGAGCGGTGGTCACCTTCCTCGGGACGACTCGCGATATCTCTTACGGAAAACAGGTTGCACAGCTCGATTTCGTGCACTATCCCGGTATGGCGGAGAAAAAACTTGCGGAGATCAGGGAGCGGGCGATCAAAGAATACGGGGTGATCGAGGTATCGATCGTGCATCGGATCGGAACACTGCCGGTGGGAGAGAATATCGTGCTGATCGCCGTCGCAGCAGGGCACCGCGACGAGGCTTTCAATGCCTGCCGTTTCTGTATCGACGAGTTAAAAAGGACCGCCCCGATATGGAAAAAGGAAACAACGTCCGACGGGGACGTCTGGGTAAAGGAACATCCGTGAGGCAGGATTCGGAAAACAGACTTTCAGAAGTCAGACTGAGTCAGTAAAACAGAATGGAGAAGTCAGACTTTCAGAGGTCAGACTGAGTCTTAAGCCTTTGTCTGTCCTCTGTTGTCTGTCTTCTGTGCTCTATTGTTTTTTCGCCGCCTTCTTCCCGTCCCTCATGAACACCACGCAGGTCGTGCAATCCGCGTCCTTGCGGCACCGGGTGGTTTCCCAGCAGGGCTTGCTCTTGTTCGTAAACGCCGTGCAGACCACACGCCGCTCATCGGGGCAGTCCTTGATCTCCCAGCAGGGCGCGTAATCGAGGAGCTTCTTGATCCCCTCGATGCTGATCTTTCTGGAGTGGATCAGCTCGCGGATACACCGAAGCCACTTGATGTCGTTTTCCGTATAGAGCCGGTTCCTCCGTTCCCGGGTGGGGAGGATCAGTCCGTGCTTCTCATAGAGACGCAGCGTCTGCGCCGTGGTCCCGACCAGCTTTGCCGCCACACCCATGGTGTAGAGCGGAGCATCCTTGTCCTTGAGTATATCCAGGCTATCAACTACCATATGTTTTATTCTTCCCCCAGGTTTCTACCGTGGTATAAGCATCGTCATCTTGTCCATGAGCAGCAGCACCCCCATAAGGATCAGGATGACGCCGCTCGTCATTTTTATGGCCTTGAAATGCTTTTGTAATTTACTGAATGAGGACAGGAACGCGCTGATGGCGAGGGCCGAGAGAACAAAAGGGATCCCGAGGCCTAGCGAATACAGCATGAGCAGCGCCATGCCGCTGCCCAGCGTCTCGCTCGTCATGGCCAGAGCCAGCACCGAACCCAGAAAGGGACCGGTGCAGGGGGTCCAGCCCGCGCCGAAGATCATGCCGACAACAAGCGTGCCCACATATCCCGCGGGCCGCGTCTTGAGATGGAGTTTAGCCTCCCGCTGAAGAAAGGGGATCTTTACCACATCCATGACAAAAACACCCATGATGATGATGAACACACCGCCCACGATCCGGATGATATCCAGGTGCTGAGACAGGATGCTCCCTGCCAAACTCGCCGTGGCCCCCAGAAGAACAAAGATAAGGGAGAACCCCGCGACAAAAGCCAGGGAATGGAACAGCGTGATATTCAAGTTCTTTCTGCGGGACTCACGGCTCACCAGCTCATCGTAGCTGATCCCGGTGATGTACGAGACATAGGATGGGATAAGAGGAAGAATGCAGGGAGACGCAAAGGAGATCATGCCCATGACAAGCGAATACAGCAGGACATACAGCGTTAACCCGTGTGAAAGGTCCATGAAAAACGGTCTCCCTTGGCGTACGAGGGGTATAATACCAAAGCACGCGAAAGGGAGTCAAGGAAAAGTTTTATTATTTTTCGTTTGACTTGTTCTCAAGCCATAATTATGAATTCTTCAGCGCTTCACCTTCCAACGGGAGGGCTTTTCTCATCGCCATCCCCTCTCGCATCACTTCTTCTGCTCCCGCTTCTTGCTCAAGAGGTCCTTCTCGATCACCCGCTTGATGGTGTTCTTCATATCGGGGTCGTCTATCTCGTGCACATACTGTTCTATCTTCGCGTGGTCTTCCTGATCGAGGCTCGCGCGAACGGGAATGCCGTCCGCCTGTCTTTCCGTTGAAGCGACCTCGCCGAGTTTAAGGGTGATGTCCCGGATAGAGTCCTTACCGAGGCCCCTGTTCACTTTTTCAAGGATCTCCGGCTTGAGCAGCGAGAGCTGCTGCATCCAGGCGGGGCTGTCCACGATAAGCGTGAGTTTCTTGCCCCGCACGGACTGGGGCTGGGCGTGATGCGCGATGACCCCGCCCACGGTCTTCTCCCACAGCCCGAAAACGCGGTACTCGTTCAGACGGCCTTCAAGACCCCGCGCCTTTAAAATCTTTCCGATCGTAGCGGAGAGCCGATCAATCTTCCGTGCCATGATGTTTCATCATAGCATACCAAGAGTTCTTTTGACAACAAGGAACAAGATAGATATAATATCAACCATCCGCTTTATTCATGAGCCCGCGGACAGATTGAGGGGTATTCGGTATGCCAGAATTACGAAAAGATCTCATTACCGGCCGCTGGGTCATCATCTCGTCGGAGAGAGGCAAGCGGCCCACGGAGTTCCAGGACCAGCGCGGCAAGAAGCGGGGCGGGTTTTGCCCGTTCTGCGCGGGCAACGAACGCACCACGCCGAACGAGATCCTCGCCTACCGGGAAAACGGCCAGCCCAACGGGCCGGGCTGGCGGCTCAGGACCGTGCCGAACAAGTTCCCGGCGCTCCAGATCGAAGGTG
>JBGPIG010000018.1:0-16563 GCA_041484745.1 Nitrospirota bacterium
AGAACCGATCGGGGCTCCGCTCGCAATATAACTGTCGATAACAGCCTGCAAAACCCCTTTATTTCTTTCGTCTAACTCCATACTGACACCTTGAATATATTACAAAAACGCTTCGTTAGCACTCGCCACAACAGAGTGCTAATAATTTATCACACGAGATGTTTGGTGTCAAGCGGTTATTTTTTCTCTATTATTATTATGATAACCATGCATAATCATACGCCTATCCGGGTTCGTGCCTGTCTAATGAGGGACCTGCCGAAGAAGAACCGCTACAAAAAGATCACGCCGCAGGTTTCTTCCTCTCCAAAAAAAACCATCCCGCGGAAAGATCGCTGAATGGTTACCTCCCTGTTCTTGAACAGGGCAACGGGAACCGGCTGTTCCCTAACCGCACTTAAGCGGCCTTCTTCGCTTCGGTCTCTATCGGCTTCTTCTCTTCCTTCGGGGTCTCGATCTCGATCTTCCGCACCTTAGTAATTGCCGGAGCAGGTACGGTGATCTCAAGGACCCCATTCGTGAATTTAGCCTTCAACTCATCGCTCTTAGCACCCTCGGGCAGAACAAAACGCCGCTCAAAGGAACCATAGTTGATCTCCCGGTAAACGAAGTCTTCCTCCTTCGTACCTTTCTCTGACTTCCGTTCACCCTTAATTATCAACTCCCGGTCAGTGATGCTTACATCCAGGTCCTTCGGGTCCACACCGGGAAGTTCCGCCTTGAATACCAGCGTTCCCTCCTTCATGTAGCTTTCTACTGACGGCATCCAGAGCGCCGTACGCTCGTTCGGAACCTCAACTCCGAGGAACCGGCCAAACAACCTGTCCATATCATTCTGCATTACGCGAAGCTCTTCCCAGGGGTCCCCTCTTTTCATCATCCTGAAGGGATCCAAACGAATCAGGCTTTTCATAACAATCCCTCCTTTCCAGAAAATATTATTCGGCCTCCACCTCCACGCATCCTGCCGGCCTTGTCTCACTTCAATTAAATGGCCGTAGCACCATCCACTTTCCTGAGTGTTTATTCCATGCCATATATATTATATATCACCATATTAGCACTCTGTCAAGCAGAGTGCTAACTGGCAATACATTGTTTTTTATAGCCTTAATGGCACGTAATCCAGCTATCATCTCAACGCTCTTTCAAGAAAGTGTTCTGGGTTTCCAACTTTACTTTTTCGCCGTTCTCCTGTAATCTCATCATGATCACGGGAATGATTCCCGCACGTCATATACATCGTCATGCCAAAGAGTATTTCTTCTTAGATTTCACCAGGCGTTCAAAGGGGAGAGGGAAAATGTCGACCATGAAACGATACAGCATCGTTCTGCTCTGTCTGCTCATCATGACCGCTCTTGCAGGCCCGTCAGGCGCGCAAGTGCAGATCGGGCCCGAGGGCATGCTGGAAACCGTGAAGTACCTGTCAGGCAAGGACTTCAAGGGGCGGGGCCTCGGATCGCCGGAGCTGGACCAGGCTGCCGAGTTCATCGCCGGCAGGTTCGAAGCGGTCGGACTTCTGCCCGGGGGGTACCCGAGCGGCAGCTGGTACCAGGAATGGGTCGACCCGGAGTCCAGGATCAGAATGCGAAACGTCGTAGGGCTCCTGCCGGGGCGGAACCCCGGGCTTGCCGGTCAGAGCGTGGTCATCGGCGCGCACTACGACCATCTCGGCATGCAAGGGGCATCGAAAGAGAACGAAGGGAAAATGCACCCCGGAGCAGACGACAACGCGAGCGGCATAGCTGTGCTGCTCGAGCTGGTGTCGCGGCTTTCGCTGGTCCCGGACATGGAGCGGTCCATTCTGTTCGTCGCGTTCACCGGAGAAGAAGCGGGGCGGAAAGGGTCGCGGTATTACGTCCGGAACGAGAAGCGGTACCCTGTGGCAAAGGCCGTCGGTATGATCAATCTCGATACCGTAGGCCGCCTGGGCAAGAACAAGCTGCTCATCCTCGGCGCCGGCACTGCGAAGGAATGGGCGCCGCTCTTCCGGGAGGCCGGCAAATCCGTGAAGCTCGAGATCGCGGAATCGACGCAGGACCTCGACGCGAGCGACCAGAAAAGCTTCCACGAGGCCGGCGTCCCTGCGGTGCAGCTCTTTACCGGACCCCACCCGGACTACCACCGCCCCACGGACACTGCGGACAAGATCGACGGCGCGGGCCTGGTGAAGATTGCGACCGTGTCGCGGGCCGTAGCATTCACCCTGGCGAACCTCCCTGGACCGCTCACCAATACCATCACAGCAACACCGGACCACGCGCCCGTTTACCGCGTGGACCGGAAGGCGACGATCGGGGCCATCCCCGATCTCACCTATAATGAGAGGGGCGTACGGCTGAGCGGAACGCAGCCGGGAGGACCCGCGGCCATGGCCGGCCTGCAGGACGGTGACGTCATCATCCAGGGTGGGGGCATTCCCATCATCGTGCTCAAGGACCTTTCCGATCTCCTGAAATCAAAACAGCCGGGGGATAAACTGCCGGTGATCTTCCTGCGGAACGGGAAAGAGATGAGGGCTGAAATGGAGCTCAAGGAACGGTAGCGGCCTTCCTCCCCAAGCACACGACGATTGCTTCCTCAACGCTGATGAAAGTCTTCAGGTGAGACCGGCGAGACGTTGTCAATCCTGCCCATCCGTCCGCCGCCCGGATGAATCCTTCATCTCACGGCACGAGCGTGTCCTGTTCCTTCCGTTTGCCTTTGCGGCATAGAGCGCCTTGTCGGCTTGTGCGAGAACATCGGCGCCGGATTTGGCGTCATTGGGATAGGTGCAGAGGCCTCCGCTGATCGTGATCTTGAGCGGGCCCTCGGCAATCCCGCTAAATTCCATTCCCTCGACCTTCTTCCTGATGCGCTCGGCCATTTCATGCTCCGCGCCCCTGCTGTCCGGCATCAGGATCACAAATTCCTCCCCGCCGTAACGCGCCACCGTGTCCATCCCGCGCGCATTCATTGTGAGGATCCCGGCAACAGCCTTCAACAGGACGTTCCCCTTTTCGTGGCCATAGGTGTCATTCACCTGTTTAAAACGATCAAGATCGAAAATAATTATCGAAAAATGCGAGTTGGTCCGGTCGGCCCGGAACTGTTCGTGTTTGAGCCTGTCCATGAAGTAGGCGTAATTGTTAAGCCCGGTGAGATTGTCGATGATCGAGGCGTTGCGAAAGTCCGCCATGATCTTCATAGTGAAGCGTTCGCCCTGGGAAAAGATGGTCCCGTACAATGAAGCCGCAACCAGCGAACTTAAACCCAGGAGCAGCCGGTTGACGGGATCGGGGCCGTCGAAACCCATGTCCCGATGTACGAGAAAGGCGTAGAAAACCGCCATAGGGACCAGGAGCAGGAGGGACTGCCTGAACCCGAAACGGATACCGGTTGCAAAAAGGGTCAGATACCAGATAAAGAGGAAAGGACTGGTCACGCCTCCGGTGTAGAACAGGCCCACGGCGACAGCCAGCATGTCGAAATAGAGAAAGAGCAGTATCAGCTTGATCGAGAAAAAGCTTGTTTTTCTGAGGTACAGAAAGATCCCGGTATTATACAGCGCAGCCAGCATGAGGAGCGCGTTGAACAGCCTGAGAGGCCAGTCCGTAAGCCGCATCACGTTCAGATACAGGAACAGAAATGCGATAACAAACCACCGGGATTTCGTGATCCAGAGCTCAGTGTTCAGGTAGTTCTGCACCCTCACATATTCGATCGAAGCAGTGTCCTTTTGTACGGTTGTGCTCTCCACGTGACCTCTCTTGGCCTGAAGCGGACAGGGCGCGATCTTCAGGCCTTGACCGGATCAATGAATGTGACGGTAACTGAAAACAGGGAACGCTTGCTGTAAGTATACCAGTGTTATATCGTTCCGGCCTGCCCGGGAAGGTACCCTCTCTATGATTATCAGGTAAATATTGTTTACCTGTCGTCTCGACCACATACCATCCTGCTTACCTGCGTAAAAAGCGACGATTCTGCTCCGATAATGCGGAACCCGCGGCACTCTCCTGGATTGCGTCAAGAACAGAGCATCAGCAATTCACCAGCAGAAAAAGGAATGGGAAGATTAAAGTCCGTTCAAAGCGTCATCACGACAAGTTCGTGATCATGCAATGCGCGGTAGAGAGAGTCCAACTGCTCCGGGCTCACCGCGGTAAACGTAGCGGTTATTGATACATACTTGCCGGTGCTGCTGAGCTGTCGTGTATAGGAGATCGGTCCTGTCCGGACGAACGTTTCGATAAGCGTCCTCATTGCAGGTTCAAATAAGTCGTTGTTGAGTCCCATGATTTTCAGCGGAAAAGAGCACGGGAACCGGATGAGGGAGTTTTCCATAGACAGGGTAATATTCGTGGACAATGGGCGTTAAACGGGTGGCCCTTAGAGGTTCTTCATGATCCCGGCTGTTTTCCCCCGCGCAATTTCAACGACAACCTCCCCGGCAGTTTTGTGGGACAGATGTTCTCAGCTGCTTTGTTCAGCGCTTCGCGTCTTTCAACCCAGTGGTGACCCGTGCGATACAGTCGGCGAGGGTCTCCTCGATCTCGTCCAGCATCTGTGCTGCTGAATCCGGGTCCCCTTCCCCTGCCGCCGGGTCCAATGTCGCGCACACCGTTATATTTTTCTCCAAGCGTGCCGACGCCTCCGTCAGTTCATGCATCGCATCAACGGCATCCTCGGAAAAATCGTCTTCTTCCGTTCCGCCCAGATTGAGCCCCGCTATGAAATAGCGCACCATCGACGCATCGTCGGTCAGGTGCTGCAGAACTCCCTGATACGTGTCCGGATATTCTCGCTCCGGAAAGTAAAAGGGGGCCTCTTCCGGCTTCCATCGGGCGATGAAGTTCCAGAGCGACAGCAGATTATCCCTCAGGTTTTCAGCGTCTTCTTCTGAAACAGGAGCTACGGGGTCTTCCTCGAAAATCACAGGAAGATACTCTCGGGGATCGGCTGGGTCCGGCGCGGCCATGCCTCCGTAAAAGAGGCCGTAAATCTCATGAAGCGTTCGTTCCGATCCAACCTTCGCAACTGCTTCGCGCGTGACGGTGTCGTCAGTATAGCTGGTTAACGTATTTCCCATCGGTTCGTATTCCCTCTCTCCAGGTGCGCTGGTATTATACCATGGCATATCATTATACGTCATGATCGATGCCTATGGGTGGGAAAAAGGTCCCCGCACGGCGCAGCCGGCCGGGTATATCTGTACAAGGATAAGGGGATGTACGATATCCTCAAGAGAAGCCTGGCTGGAGTCTTACGGGTGGGTTTGTTTACCGGTCAGAGAAAAAAAGTCAACCATCAACGGTGGTCTTTAGCAGGCGTATCCGGAATAACTGTTTGCTGAGCACGGACGGCATTTTTTTCGGCGACCTGATACGGAGCCGCTTATCGACATTGAATCTGCCGAACACAACACTCCAAATTCTTATGCAAGAAATCGGACCCTATGATAGGTTGCTCTGCCCGCCGCAGGTGGCGCAGTCACACGCACCTTGAGTTGCCTGCCTTTTACCTTGCCGATCGCGACCAGTTTGAGCCGGGTTTGCCGAGAATGTCGAGTACCGGAGTGTCACCAACCCAGGCGCAGAAAGATCACGCGTCCCTACAAGCTTCTGCTTTTTGCCTCAAACGAACTCTTTTGCTGCTTGTCCTTATGTTCCTGCACATCATGCACATGCTTCATTGTTTTCTGCTTCTGGCTCTTTTCCTTGCCCTTCTTGCCGCCCTTGTCTCCCATGGTACGCCTCCTTTTTTCATCTGGAAATCGCGTTTATTATCATTATACCACGTTATTTTTTCCGTTCGTTGCAGAGGAGAGCCCGGGAGGGGCGCAGTACCGGTTGAATGTCAGTAGAAAAAACTGACCCTGATGTGGTTGTACAGACGAGGTATAATAGTTAATAGAAGGAGATGAAGACATGAAAAAAATACAGAGAATAGGTATCGTCGGATCAGGCCATATCGGGGGAACTCTTGGGGTTCTGCTTGCAAAAGCGGGATACGAGGTCCTCTATAGTTCAAGACATCCTGATGCGCTTAAAGACCTTGTCAAGACCGCCGGGCCCAAAGCCTGCGCCGGGACAGTCACAGAAGCAATCGCGTTTGGAGATGTGATCGTGCTGTCGCTTCCGCTCAAGGCGTTACCGGGGCTTGACGCTGAAACAAAGAAGGCCCTGAAGGGCAAAATCGTGATTGACACGTCGAATCCTTATCCTGAGAGAGATGGGGCGATAGCGGAAGAGGCAAGAAAAGAACCGGGCGGCATGGGCGTCGTTGTGGCCCGTCTCCTGCCGGGCGCCAGAATAGTACGGGCGTTCAATACAGTTTATTCTGAAGATCTCAAAAAAACACAGAACAGCAGGGGTGAAAAAATCGGGATTCCGATAGCCGCCGACGATCAGGAGGGATTGAAGGCTGCCGGCGAGCTTGTGGAGCGTGCGGGTCTTGACCCTGTTATCGTTGGGGGCTTGAGCGCATCGAAATTGTTCGATGTGGGCACCGCGGTGTATGCAACGAGCGCCCCGGCAAGTGAGATCAGGGAAAAACTAAACTTAAAACCTGCCGGGTCAAGGCATGCAGCTTAGTCGTCTCGAACTCCTCGCGCAAGGCGTCCGATCCAAGCCATGATTTTTTCAAAGACGGTTTTTTCAGGGAGAAGAGACCGGGGGGAGATAATCCTCCCGCAGGGGAGAGAATACTTCTATTGCCACAGACTGTTCATGGGCAACCACGTTATGCTCGACATCGCCGGGTATACACCAGCTGTCGCCGGGCGCGACCGTATACGTTCTGTCGCCGATCGTGAGATAGATCCTTCCGGACACCAGGTAGCCGGTTTGTTCGTGGGTATGCTTGTGTCGCGGCAGGACCGCCCCCTGTTCGAGCCTGAACTCGGCCATGAGTGTCCTGGCGCCATGGACCAGTGTTTTTAATTTTACCTTCTCAAGCGCTTCCTTGTAGCCTGTACTATCGTGCGGATTGAACATGAAGACCTCCTTGGGAACCTGAAGCAGTTTCAACAACATATTCCCAATCATATGCCGGGTATTCGAAGCGGCGTGGTCGTGCCCTGATGGGACTGTAGCAAAAAAACGGCAGAATGGCAAGAAAACAGACATCACCGAGAGGTTCATGTCCGGTAATCCGAAATCTCGTGGTTCCTGTGCCTGATCCTCAATAGTCTCTTGATTCTTATCCCCTGTCATTATATAATGAACAAAGTCATCCTGATTGCATAAAACCTGTGCGTTCCAGGCTGATGTTTCAGCACCTCTGAGGGATACCTACCAGGGATTCACACGGGAGAACATGGCGTTTACCGGCGATTTAGAATATCTGAACATAGTGGACATTATTCAGTTGATCCACACGACGCGGCAATCAGGCATTTTTTCCGTTCAGGGAAACAACGGGGTGAGCAGTATTGTTTTCAGCGCCGGATATATTGTCTGTGCAAATCATATCGACAACAGCGTTCGCATCGGGACCGTCCTGGTAAAGACGGGCGCCGCAACGGTTGACGATCTCAAGCAGGCATTGGGCGTCATGAAGAATGCGGGTAAAAACCGCATGCCGCTTCTCGCTACCCTGGTACAGATGGGCAGGCTGAAGCGGGAAGACGCTCTGAGAGGATTGAAAAAGCTGGTCGTGCTGACGATCGCTGAGCTGATGAGCTGGACAAAGGGCTCGTTTACGTTCGACACGGATGCGATTGTCTTTTCTGCCGAAGGAGAGCAGGCCCTGCGAGTTGATTCCCAGATGGTTTTGATGGATGCACTTCGTGTCACCGACGAGCGGGAACGCGACCGCCGGGAGGGAAAAGAAGTTCCTTCCTTTGTAGCGCTCTATCCCGATGTTATTCCCGGGGAAGGCGCCGGTGAAACGCCAGGAGAACGTACGACCGTTACCGCGGATGATCTCGGGCTTGCCGACCTCGACCGGCTTGAGAAGAAGATACCGCAGCCCGTTTCTGAAATGGAAATCTTCGATCCAATCGAAATCCATCGCCGGAAAATAAAGGAGCTGCTCCCGGGTTTTTCTTCTGACGAGCAGGAGGCATTTGTTTCTTTTCTGATGACATCCGTGGACCGAAAGGAGCCCGGCGCCGCGGCGAAGCAGGCGAGCAGGGCCATCGTCATGTTCAGCAATGATACGCTGATCAGTCATTCAGTCATGTCTCTCTGTAACGACGAGGGAGTGCTCGTATTTGCGACCGACGACGAACAGGAGCTGGACCGGATAGTATCGCTGTGCCTTCTTTCCGCAAGAATGCCTGTCGTGGTCTTCGACAATCCCCTGAAATCGGAGGGCGGGTTTTCCCCGGAAAAAATCGCGGGCCTGAGAAACGAGGTGAGGAAAAAATACTCCGCGGTTCCTATGCTTCAATTCGCCTCTCCTCAGGACAGTGATTTCATCCTTCAATCCTATCGTGACGGCGTGAGGGCTGTTTTTCCCAAACCGTCGAAAGAAGTCCGGAGAGAAACGTACATCCAGGACACGATACAGTTCCTCGACTCGTTCAAGTCCTATGTCACAGGTGTTCAGACCGGACACGATGATGCCGACATTTACGGCAAGAAACTCAAAGACGGCATCGCGTCGCTGAGCACGATCACGGTTCCTTCCGATGCGGCGCTCGTGGTTCTCACGGCTGTTTCCGAGATGTTCGAACGCGCGGTCACGCTTGTCGTCCGTACTTCGGAATTGATCGGTGAAAAAGCCATAGGGGTCAGTTCCGAAAAAAGCATGGGGCCGACTCCGGCGAGCAGGCTGAAGGTCCCGCTTTCAAAGCCTTCGGTTTTCCGGGACGCTGTCGAAAAAGGGCAGGTCTATTACGGAGAGAACAGCGATGAAACGCTCAGGGCTTTTTTCGCGCAAATCGGCTGGCCGGCGAGTCCCGCCATCGTTCTGCTGCCCCTGATGAGCGATCGCAAGGTCGTGGCGGTGGTATACGGAGATTTCGGGCAGAAAGAGGCGTCTCCGGTACGGCTCGATATGCTCGAGATCCTTTCGCTGCAAGCGGGTATCGTTCTGGAGTATGCGATATTCCGCAGACAGGTGACGAAAGCGGATCAGAGATCATAGAGACAGGGATGTGTCGTCGATTCAGACAAAACGCGGAGGAACAAGGTCACCATGGACATTGGACTATTGAACCGTATTCTGAACATTGCATTCGATAAAAGGGTATCGGATATCCATTTTGAGGTCGACAACCCGCCGATGTTCCGGGCGCGCGGCCATCTCATTCGCGCCAAGCTCGCGAACTTGACGAAACAAGATACCGAGTTCGTCGCAAACGCGGTTATGGAGCAGCACAGCCGGAAGCTGCCCGAAAACCTGAAGGAACTGGATACTTCCTATACGCTGGAGAAGGTCGGCCGCTTCCGGGTGAGCATTTTCCGTCAACGCGGCAATCTCGGCGTGGTCATGCGCGTGATACCTCACCAGATCGGCACGTTCCAGGAGTTGAATCTTCCGCCGGTGCTCGGCAGGATTGCGCAGGCCCCGAACGGCCTGATTCTCGTCACCGGGCCGACGGGCAACGGCAAATCAACGACGCTCGCTTCGATGATACGGTTTATCAATGATAATTTCGATTACAATATCATTACGATCGAGGACCCGATCGAGTTCCTGTTCACGTCGAACAAAAGCTGTATCATCCAGCGGGAAGTAGGCATCGATACGGAAACTTTCACCGATGCCTTGCGGTCTGCCATGCGCATGAATCCGGATGTCATCATGGTCGGAGAACTGCGCGACCTCGAAACCATAGACGCCTGCATAAAGGCCGCCGAGACAGGGCACCTGGTATTTACCACGCTGCATACCCAGAATACGGCTTCATCCATCAACCGTATCGTCGGTTATTTTCCGCCCCAGGCGCATGAGAATATCAGGCACCGGCTGGCTGAGAGCATCATGGCGGTCATCTCGATGAGGCTGGTACGGGGGAAAAATGACGAAACGGTAATTCCCGTCCTTGAAGTGATGTACGCAACGTCCGCCATCAAAGCGTGCATCAGGGACAATCACCTCGACGAGATCGAGCAGTATATCGAAAAGGGACGCGACGAATACGGCATGCAGACCATGGACCAGCATCTCATTCAGCTCTGCAAGGCGAACCTCATAACGCTTGACGAGGCAAAGCGCACCTCACGATCGAAAGACCTTGAGCGAAAACTGACATACGGTGAATGACAGGGAATGAAGGGAGCGAGGGAACGGCTATCGGGTACGAAGCGCGCCGGGCAGGAATCTTCCCGCCGTCCTGAGAGCGCCTCCGGCGTGGGCCAGAAGCTTTCCATGAGCTGGTAGGTCTTGCGGCCGAAGAGCAGCGTGTTTCCCGAGTTTGAAGCCGCTTTTGCCAATTCCTGGAACTCCTCGTCAACCATGTGCCAGGAGATGTCGCCGTCCGGTCCGGCGAAATAGCCCTTCACCCTTCACCCCGTCTCTCAAAATCCGATACCCGCCATCACTCCCAGGAACATGTAGTACTCTACTTCGCTTTTCTGGCTGCATGGTGTTCCGACCCGGGAAGCAGGTGAAGTATATTCGCAGGTAGTGGACGGAAAGAATTTACCGAAATTGAACGCGGGCATGATCGAGACGGACGAGGAGCCGATCGGGAACCGTCCGCCGATATCCACATGCGCCCTGATGGAATCGGATTTTCCTTTGCCCTGCCACTCGTCCGGCTTGCCCTGGTTATGGATGAAGGTCCAGTCCGACGTCCAGTACCCCAGCGTTCCGCCGATGAAGAACCCCTTCATGCCGCCGGCCGGATAGAAACGCGCACCAACGTCGACGCCCCTCGGCTTTCCGTCTTCCAGATATTTACCATCGTCGCCATGGTAGTCCACCTCGCTGCCCCGTGCCAGGACCGAGATCTTCGAGTCGAGCATATGCTCGAACTCAACAATGTAGACATTTGCTTTACAGTGCGGCATCAACTGCACGACGCCGCCAATGCCGAGATTGACCGAGTTCGCGGGTTCGGCAAATACAGACCCCGGGGTCATCATCCCTGCGGCAACAGCAGCAACGAACAGAACAACCATGCATGTTTTTTTCATAACCACCGCCCTTCTCTTATCGCGGGTCTTTTTTTGGCAATAGCCGTTCTTCCCTTAAACATAGATCGGCCTCTTTAAAATGAATATACCATATATCACCAATGAAAGTTGATTTTCAGACAAAGATCATGAGCGGGCACACGGTATGCTGGCTTTGTGGCGCCGGTTCCTGCGTAATCACCTGGTAGATTGCGATGCGGTTCTTGTGGAATGAGGAGAGGCAGATCCAAATGTAACCCTTGTTGACATGGGCGGAATTCTGCAGTGGACAGCATCTTCGATTCTCAAGGAAGCAGTTATCGCATTCGCTCGCTGATGCTTACTCATGAATTCAACGCATAAAGGACGAGCCATGCTAGGAGCAAAAAGGAACTGTCGAACATTAAAGACCTGATCCTATGATGCTAAGGTCAACAATGATCATCAAGAACAAAACATTCAACTGCCTTGACCTTGTTAAACATCTTGTCATTACACACAAAGCCGGTGACGCCGCTGGAAATCGCCGAGGCGGCCTGGATGGCATCGGGCGTTTTGAGCCCATGCTCCGCACGAAGCTTCGCGGCCTGGTCGGCTACGTTCACCGTCATCGGGACCCAGGTTAGATGCGGATACGTGGTTAGTAAGGCATAGAACTTAAGGACACGCTCGTCATTATTGTGCCGGTAGGGCTGCACCAGGACCTCGAGCAGTGTGAGCGTGGAGGTCGATGCCTTCGTCCGACCGGCCTCGATCTCATGAAAGAGCTCTTCACAAACGGGGAAGTAACGGGGATGATGCTCGACAAAATAGATGAACGCACTCGTATCAAGGTAGATCAAGCGGTGCTTTTTTAGAAAGCCGGCCAGGGATTGCTGCGCTACCACGCCCCCCGCTCCTTCTTGAGATGGGTTTTCGGGTACACTCCCTTGCCCGCCGCGCCTGAGAGCGCTTCCTGATAGTTCTTCGGTTTCGGCATGATCACCGTAACATCATTCTTTACTACCACCAGGAGCTCGTCCCTCCCCTTCAGATGCATGGCCTCCCGGGCCTCGCGGGGAAGTACAATTTGGTTCTTGGAACTAAGCCGGACGGTTGTCTGCATGATGCTCCTCCTTTCGATGCTTTACTTATACCCTATTTGGTAAAGCGTGTCAAGACAGGCAGAAGTACTTTAGAGTACTTTAGGGTCACCCCTTTAAATGGGTGACCCTATGATGCTATGATATTTCGAACCGGGAGGTTCGGCGTGCGTTATAATTAGGGTATGGATTGTCTTCAATAGATCCAAGTTTGGAGTCAGGTTCCGAACGAAAAGGAGAATGCCCCATGGAAAAAGTACTCATTGCGGTAGATGAATCGAAGGGTTCGCGGGCCACGATACCCGCTTTCCAGAATCTGATCAAGAAGCCCCGGACCGTGGTCCTGGTGACCGTCCAGCGGCTTCTAGGCGATTCGCTGGTCATCGACATGCTGGGAGAGCCCGAGATGAATACATTGCGCGAGTCGCTGAAGGATACCGAGCACAAGGAGGCGCTGGACAGCAAGGCGCAGCACATCCTCGCGCATTACGCGTGGGAGCTCATGAACGACGGCGTGGTCGTGAAGAAAGTAATACGGGACGGCCCGCCGGCCGAGGAGATCCTGAAGGTCGCCCGGGAGGAGGGAGTGGATCTCATCATTACCGGTCACAGCTGCAAGAACTTCTTTACCCGGCTCATCAAGGGCTCGGTGAGCAGGGAGATCAGGAAAAACGGACTGGTCCCCTTCCTGGTCGCACGGGACGGTACATGCGAGGAGCCGTCAACGGGGAGCGGCACGCGTGAATGGGTAAAAGGCCGGAAATTGCACCCGCAGCCGCAGCCAGCGCTGAGGTAGCCGGCATGTTCAGATGCCCCCGGTGCGCGGGAAGGGTGTCCATAAAGTTGAGCCGGTCGTGATCGCTCTTGAAGACGGGTATTTCGTTCGGTGCCTTGGGAGGCAATGGGCAGACTACTGTACCTGCATATTCTATTCGAAGTAGGCGGGCCATAGCCCTGACCCTATGATGTTTGCTGAGATGTTAAAAAAGGCCGCTGAGTTAAACTCAGCGGCCTTCGGCTTGTAATGTCCCGGGTGCTCCGGTATCAGCGGATACCACCGGAGAAGATGATGCTGTCGAACGTACGATTCAATGTCTTGCTCGTGAAATTTTTCATCTCCATGCCGGGCTGACACACCACTTCCTGCCCAACCTTGACCGCCGTAGCTGGTACGGCAACCCAGATTTTCTTTCCGTTGTTCTCAACGGAAACATAGGTATAGCCGCCGGAGTTCATCGTTTCCACCACTTTTCCGGAAAGAGAAATTGCGGGGGGTTGCGGCATATTTGCAGAGGGCTGTGCCTGAGGCGCGGATGCAGGGACATCTTTCTTGGTTGAATTACAACCACTGGCGATGACAACACACAAAACACATATTGCAAATACGAATTTAAAGCGTTTCATCATCAATCTCCTTGTTTGTATGTACCGAAGCACTCGATCAGCTGAATGAGATATGCGGTACGTAGTATTTTGACGGACTGGATTTTACTGTTTTTTCTCTGAACATGCAAGCCCCTTTTTTGCCCGCTTTTTTTAACGAATGAAGAGAGGGATAACAATGACTATCAAAATACAAGACGCGACCTTATTGGTTCCTTACGTTAGTCCACGATTATCAGGACTTCTTCCTCTGAAAATCTATAACAAACTTATCTCCATCAAAGTAACTGATGCGACCTGTCATATCCGGCCTGGTATGAAAAGTCTTTTTAACCTTTGAAGCATCATTTCCAGAATCGACCATAGCAGTATCATTAGCTGTCGCAATCACTAATCTAACGGTACGACCATTCTTCATGGCATCTTCTATATGCTGCCTGATCAAATTATTCCCAGCGCTATTTGCTCTCCACCTTGACAGAATGTCTTCATATTGTAAATGCCCATCGACTTTTTTAAAATAATGTGCCCAGCACGATATAATCAGGGCTCCATCATCTGCAATTGCAGAAACGGCCCATTGATGATTGGCCAGCTTTGCACCGTATTCAGCAAATGCTTGAGATAAGTTGAGATTGCCCATATATAAGGCTCCAAAACTTAATTTTGCGTTCCAAGAAACGCATTCAGGCGATTCGCGATAGCATTTCTCCGTTGCTCCAAAAAAGTCTTGTAACTTTGGATATCAAGTAAGGTGCTGTCCATAGGAATACATTGCGCATCAAACGTAGCCTCTCCCGCTTTGGCAATAAGTCCCGGGAAATATGCAGCAGGAGTCTTATCGCTGATCTGTCGGTTGGTCTTGCCGGAGATAAAACAGAGATTGGCGATGTCGTCTGCTTCCCTGTCCTTATAGCCTGCCTTCAGCACGGCCTTGGGAAAGATATGATGGAACTGCAATTTGTGATGAGATCCTGAATGATCCAGGGCAATAGCCAGATTCGAGCGCCAGTCCTTAGCCCCGCCATCACGGAAGGCCAGGAACATGGTCTTGAACAGGGCGCTACGCTGGTTACGACCCTCCAACTCATCGGGAGAGATATCCAGCCGCCCAACTTGTAAGCGCAGCCTGTCGATCAACTCCTGCGCTCCGCCGTTTTGCTTTACCGTGGTCAGATCCTGATCGAGGAGCGATTCGCTCGATCCGCGAGAGTAGCGGCCTTTGGCATTGGCAACAAGCACCCAATAGCGCAGGCGGTCGGATTCCTCCGGGGAGAGCTGGTAGTCGCGCTTGTGCGCGTGATAGGCAAGAGTCGTAAAGATAAATGGCGATGAAAGAAGCGCCGGGCTGTCTATGCCTACATTGTTCTTCATAAAATTGAGGGCGAATTCCATGCCCCGGCAACTCTCTTTCCAGGCAGATTGCAAGGTCTCCAGCGAGAGGCTGGCGACTGTACGAAAGCGTGACTGGCCGGTGGCAAAAGCTATCAGATTCCTGAGATACAATCCAAGATCAAGATCAAAACCGGCTTCTTTGCACTGTTTCTGAAATGCCTGAAAGGTCTTGAGCGAATTACGCCACTTGGCGGTAATCTGAGCCAGGGCAAGGTCAGAGCTTCTGAGCTTCGCACCGAGTGAGTTCACCCGCACGAAAATCTCCGTCACCTCGTCATACGAGAGTTTGCGCTCCAGAACATCCATTCGATACATATACTTCCGAATACCCCGCAGACGACCCAGACGCTGGCTGTATTTCTTATAACGCGGATCGTTGACCTTTTCAATGCCTGCCCGCTCAAGGAACGGGGCATCTTCGTCAGTATTAAAGACTTCAGTGACTTTCACCCAGTGCGGCAGCTGTTCAAGCTTCCGTGTAGTCACCACGAAGGTCATCTTATCGAATCGTTTCTGAAGTTCATCCTCACTAGAATCCGCCTCATCCTCGACCAGATCATCGTCATCATCGTCGTTTTCGTTGACCTCGGTAACAACAGTCAGCTCTTCAGGATGTTCCAGATTGAAGAGCAGTTCAATTGGCCGTTGGCGTCCTCGAACAGAAACCGGCTTACCCTGGATAACAGCGGAAAGTGAGGTAAGGCGCTGTTGGCCGTCGAGCAGAAGCCGAGTGCTTTGGTAGGGATTCGCTTGCTGGGTAACAGCAAACTCCTGCAACGGCACGATCTCGTCCGTTTCCCAGAGAAGAATCGCTCCTGAGGGATACCCGCGATACAAAGAGTCCAAAAGGTCGCGCACCCGCGTCGAGCGCCACACATAACGGCGCTGCATCTCCGGCAGGCGCAGCTCTCCTCGTTCTATCATGCCGACTAATTCTTCAACAGATGCTTCTGCTTTAGCCATAAGTGATTGCCTCTTTATTTTCGACTATGCTGTTTCTTAATATGACCACTCGTTTCGCTACAAGTAGACTTACCAAAACCTACTGGAGTAAACCCTTCCTTACGCATCCAGGCAAGCGCCTTTAACCACCGATCCTCCGAAATTCTTTTTTTTGCCTCATGCCATCGTTCCAGTATCTCTTTGAGAATCGCCTTGTCACTTGAATCTCGGTTCCAGATAATGAGATCATTCCAGGCGGCATAACCCGTCGCAAATATTTCGCAACGTTCGGTGTCCCATGTTCGCATCTTATCCACCAGAAGCTGAATCACCGGTAGTTTGTCAGACCAATACCGCTCGATATACTTCCTGTGCCCGCCCGCTTTCTCCAATGGACGATAAGCATGTCCAAACTTGTCTCTACGATATTCCTCATACCAGTGTTGTTTTTTTAATTCGGCTTCTACTGAGTAGATCATTCGGTTATCCAGCGGCCCTGCAGCTTCGCGGTGATACTCTCCGGCAATCTCTTCTATTTGGGCTATGTACTCACAGAGATGCAGAATTTTCTGATGCTTTGTCCGACCAAATGTTGGTTCATCGTGAAGTTGATGCACAATCTCAGCGGACAAGAGAGCACGGGCAAAATGCTTATTAGGCCGATGTGTCGGTTCGGCCACTGGTCGAATATTAATGGTTTTTTGTAA
>JBGPIG010000019.1:0-15954 GCA_041484745.1 Nitrospirota bacterium
AACGGCCATTTCTCCCATCTGTTTTCGCAGACCCTCGTCCACGATGACCGAGGGCGCCTCTTCAATGAGTTTCTGGTGCCGACGCTGGATCGAGCATTCCCGCTCACCGAGATAGACCGTGTTGCCTTTTTCATCGGCCATGATCTGGATCTCGATATGGCGGGGCTGGAGGATGTATTTCTCGATGTACACGTCGGCGTTGCCGAACGCTGCGAGCGCCTCGGCCTGGGCCATGACAAAGGCATTAGCGAACTCCGACTCGTCCAACACCACACGCATGCCCTTGCCGCCTCCGCCTGCCGCGGCCTTCACGATCACGGGGAATCCGAGCTCGCGGGCGATCTCAATGGCGCTGCTTTCCTCGGTCACGACGCCGTTGCTGCCGGGCAGTACGGGCACACCCGCTTTCTGCGCTGTCTCACGGGCCTTGGCCTTGTCCCCCATAAGTTTGATGCTCTCCGGGCTCGGGCCGATGAACCGCATGCCCGTTGAGTTGCAGATCTCGGAAAAGCTTGCGTTCTCGGCCAGGAACCCGTATCCGGGATGGATGGCTTCGGCATCCGTGATCTCCGCCGCACTGATGATACTCGGCACGTTCAGGTAACTATCGGCGCTCTTCGGCGGACCGATGCAGACGCTTTCATCGGCAAACCGCACGTGCAGAGAGTTGGCATCGGCCGTGGAATGCACGGCAACGGTCTTGATACCCATCTCTTTGCATGCCCGGATAATGCGAAGCGCAATCTCGCCGCGGTTGGCGATTAATATTTTTTTAAACACTCAAGCACCTCAATGCCGTAATTGTGCATGTTCAGTTTTGTTGACCTCTTATGCCGCTTCGATCACAAAGAGCGGCTGGCCATATTCCACGGGGGCGCCGTTCTCCACGAGCATCTGGACGATCTTCCCCGCAGTCTCTGACTCGATCTCGTTCATAAGCTTCATGGCTTCGATGATACAAAGCACCTGCCCCTTCTTTACCACATCGCCGACCTCCACGTACGGTGGCTTGTCGGGAGAACTCGAGCGATAGTAGGTGCCGACGATGGGGGAGGTCACCCTAATCTGGTTCGTCTTGACCGGCTCCGGCGCTTTTTCGGCAACGGTCGGCGGCGGCACCTCCATGATGGCAGGGGCCACGATGGCGGCCGGCGGATACTCCATGCGAGGCATGGTGGGATGGAACGTGACGTCCCCGCCTTTCCGAAGCCGCACCTTCACGCCGGAACGTTCTATCTCGAGCTCCGAGATGTCGGTGTTCTTCAGCATCTCTATCAGTTCCTTGATCTCTTTCAGGTTCATGATTGCTCCTTTTAAAAACAAATCCCAAATCACAAGCACCAAATAACAAATAAATTTCAAATATCAAGGGTCAAAACTCCAAGCGTTTCGGTAATTGATATTTTGTGGTTTGGAATTTATTTGGAATTTGTTATTGGTAAATTTGGCGCTTGTTTTATCATCAGCGCTTCACCCGTTCGATAAAGGTCCCGGTGCGTGTATCAACCTTGATAACATCACCCTCATTCATATAGAGTGGCACCTTGACCACGGCGCCGGTTTCGAGGGTCGCCGGCTTGGATCCGCCCGAGGCCGTATCGCCTTTTACCCCCGGATCGGTTTGGGCGATCGCGAGCTCCACAAACATCGGAACGTCGATATTGATGGCCATCCCTTTATGATAGAGGACCTTGATCTCCATGTTCTCTTTGAGATAATTGATGCTGTCGCCGAGCTGCTGCTCATTCATGGATATTTGTTCGTAGCTGCTTGTGTCCATGAACACGCGGTCCTTGTCGGCGGCATAGAGGTACTGCATGGTCTTTTCCTCGAGCTCGGGGACATCAACTTTCTCGCCCGCCCTGAACGTTTTATCGGTCACATTACCCGTTTTGAGGCTTTTGAACTTGGTCCTCACGAACGCCCCGCCCTTACCGGGCTTCACGTGCTGAAACTCCACAATTACATAGGGCTCGCCATCAAGCTCTATTTTCAACCCATTTCTGAACTCTGTTGTAGATACCGGCACTTCTTACTACCTCCCTTTCGTCATTGACTGCATGATGTGATTATGTGGTTCTTCCGACGCGAAAACTCTATACCGTATTCAGACTCTCCAACTCTCTCGGCAGCGTGGTCAATACTCTGGCGCCTTCTTCCGTCACCAGGACCATGTCCTCAATCCGGACCCCGCCCCAGCCGGGAACATACACGCCCGGCTCGACCGTAAAGACCATGTCCCGTTCCACGCGATCCTGCGACAGCGGCGAGAGGGACGGCCCCTCATGAACCATGAGGCCTATGCCGTGGCCCGTGCCGTGGCCGAACTGTTTGCCGTGTCCGGCCCGTTGTATGATATTCCGGGCCGCATCGTCAACGGACTTGCAGGTCACACCGGAGCGGACACTCCGGATCGCAGCCGCCTGGGCCCGTAGAACAAGGTCGTGGATCTCCCGCTGCCTTGCTGAAGGCCGCCCCACACACAGGGTCCTGGTGATATCACTGAAGTACCCCTCTGCTTCAGCGCCGAAATCGAAGGTCACCAGGTCGCCTTTTTTGATGCGACGGTTCGTGACCGAGGCATGGGGCATTGCCCCGTTTGTTCCTGATGCCACAATAATATCAAACGCCGCTTTGCGGGCGCCTTTTTCCCTGATGAGACATTCAAGCTTCAAACCAAGGTCCTGCTCCCTGGCCCCCGGTTTGATATACTTCCTCAATTCCCGGAACGATTCCTCGGCCCGCCCTATGGCACAGCGGATGCTCAATAGCTCCTGTTCGTCCTTCCGTTGCCTGAGCACCCGAGCCAGGTCCCGATATCCCTTGAGTTTTAGTCCCTGTTTCTTGAGCTTGCTCAGTCCTTCGACCGTGAATGCGGACTCATCAAACCGGAGCGTATCGACACCCAGACGATCCGCAGCATCCTTGATCGAGGTATATATATCTTTCTTTTGAATCAGGATCGTGACTCCAGTGGTCTCCATGCTGGCCTGGAGTTTGTAGCGGAAATCCGTGATCAGGCACGGCCTGCTGCCGGATGCAATCAGGAGAGAACCGGCAGAACCGGAAAATCCGGTAAAGTAGCGGACATCCTCGAGCCGGGTCACCAGCAGCGACCCGAGGCCATGCATGTCCATGAGTTGCCTGAGCCCGGCAATACGCCCCTGTTCCGGTCTCCTCATAACTTCTTTTTCCCGCCGGCCGTACCGAGCCCTGCAGCGGCCCTGAGTGCGAGGAGGTAGCTTTCCGGTCCGAAGCCGGTTATCTGCCCGATTGCCACGCCGGAGATATAGGAGTGTTTACGGAACTCCTCCCGCCTGTAGATGTTGGAGATGTGCGTCTCGACCGTCGGGATCCCCGTCGAGGAGATCGCGTCTCGGAGCGCCACGCTTGTGTGCGTATAGGCACCCGGATTGATCACGATCGCCTGGTACACGCCCATCGCGTCCTGAATCCTCTGAACCAGCTCGCCTTCGTGGTTCGACTGGAAGAACGAAACCTCCACCCCGAGCGCTTCGGCCAGCTCGGAAAGGCGGTTGTTGACGTCGTCAAGCGTAAAAGTGCCGTAGATGTCCGGCTCGCGTTTTCCGAGCAGGTTCAGGTTCGGCCCATGGATTACCAGGATCTTCATGCTACCCCCTCTACAAAATAAAAAACTGCCTGAGGCAGTTTCAGATCAGATAAGAACATAACAAAAAAGGTGGCTGTATCAGAATTCTTTGAGCAGTCCGGGCACCGACATCCGCAGGAGAAAACGCCCCTTGCCGAAGTTCCCGTCCGGCTTGATGACGAGCAGAAAAAAATACTCGTCGTTGAGCCTGCGGAGTACGATCATGGCCTTATCGGCGACGATCGTCACCTCATGAGTAGAGCCCATCTCCGTTTCCTGGGACCCCCTCTCAAGCTCATTGAAGAGCGAGGAATATTGCACGATCATTGACTGGAAATCCATCTCGCCGGTTACCGAGTACTCTTCAACAGCGATGCCGTCGAGCCCCACAATGAGTGCGCCCAGCGCCCCTTCCGTGCCGTCAACCACTTCCTTCAGGATATCGGAAAAGGACATTTATTTCTCCTTCTTAATATTGTGGAGCCAGGTTTCCAGACGATCGACGGTCACTCTCCTGTTTGCCTGCGAAGGCTTCGCTGCAGCGTATGTTTTTTCCGTTTCCGGGTCTTCAATCGCAAACTCCGCCGTAGGAGGGATATACTCCCGCGCTTCAAACTCCGCATAAACCGGCTTCTCCCGCGCATCTTCCCGCGCAAAGGGCGATGCAGCTGTGTTGACCCCTTGCTTACTCCCTGTTCCCCGTCCTTCATCCTTTTCGGGTGCCGGTCTATACTCCCGGGACTCGGCGAAAAGGTCATCGCCTCTCTTCTCTTCAATCGCCTCTTGTGCCGGATGATATTCCTTCGGCTCGGCGAACGTTTCCGCCTTAAGCGCAGCTTCTTCTTCGGGAGCGATCTGATCCGCACGTGCCAGTGCGGCCATGGCCCTCACCCGTTCCAGCTTGTCCTTCAGCCCCTTACTGGAGGGTTTATCGGCCAGCATCCGTTGATAGATATCTATCGCTTTTTCGTGGAAACCCTGTGCGATATAGAGCTCTGCGAGAGTGTCCGTCGTGAAATCGTCGGATTTTTCTGAAACCCCAGCCGGTGCTTCAGCTGCAACGACTTCAGGAAATGCGGCGGGGGCCTCTCCAGACGTTTCCGCAATGACCGCTTGGGGGACCTCTTCTCCTATTTCAGCATCCACGAAATCAGTTTCAACCGGTATTTCGTCAGCAGACGAAGGCGTATTTTCTGATCCCGCGCCTGGAACTGATCCCGCTTCAGCGCGCGGATAGTCAGGACCTGTTAGTTCCTCATCGGGCCTTTCGCTTGCCGGGAAAGGCGTCTCAGCGTGCTCTTCTTCGTAAGGAGCCTGAATTTCACCACGGTCTTTTTCCGCCGAAAAATCGAAGCCGGGTGCTGTCGATTCCGGCCCGGGGATCACGGCCTCCAGAGGTTCAACCACCAGGACCTCTTCCGCTTCCTCCTCTTCCCCATCATAAGAAGCAGGCAAAGGAGCAGACGCAGATATCGTCTCCGGCACGATCTCTATTTTCTTTTTCTGTTCCCCTGTTTGCAGGGTCGCGCCGGACACCTCCGGCGGGTTGCTCAGGGGCATTGTCGGCGTCTGAGGCTGCGCCGGTGAAGGGGAAGCAGCATGCACTTCCTGCTTCACTGACTTCTCAGGAACGTGCTGCGGTTTCGGCTGCTGAAGTCTCGGCCTGACATCACGTCCTTCCGCAATATCCGCGACCAATGAAGCGACCTCTTCATCACGCGGATTGAGAGAAAGTACGGCTTTATACTGTTTCAACGCCTCATCCGGTCTGTTCTGGAGCGCGCAAATGTCGCCCAGTTTCCTCTGAGCCAAGATATTGTCGGGAATGGCCTTTACGACCTCTTCGAATTCTTTCTGGGCGCGCGACAATTCGCCCTTTTCAAGGAGGAGTTTACCTAAGACCGACCGTGCGGTTACATAGCTTGGATTGTTTTTGAGCCCCTCCGACAGCACATGGATAGCCATATCAAGATCCCCTGCCTTTTTGTACTCTTCCGCAAGCGGCACAAAAAGCTTTGACTTGATGTCTTTCGAAATACGCTCCGTCAACTTGGCTATTTCGGAGGTCTCTTTATCCATGGAATTTTCTTGTCATTTCAATCTGATGCATGAAAAGTTTACCAAAAACAGGGGGCTAAAGTCAAGGTAATACTTCCCGGGGTCCATTATTGCCCCTTCCTTATTCAGCAGATCACGCTGTGTTTATCACGCGACGCCCGTAAAATTACTCGTTACAACAACCATGCAAAGAATGACCGCATATTCGGGATGAAGCGGGTTCGACAATGTCCAAAAATGTACCGTATTCCCCGGCCCACATTTTTTTCATACAACATTTTATCTCCGCAGGTCACGCGAAAAAATCAACGAAATAAATGACGTAGTATTGGGTTGATCTCTCAAAGGGTATAGCGTGCAAGAAGGGCGAATGAGGAAACTCCGATGAACTACTTCGCAAACTTTCTCCTCAATTTCTCGACCACTACGTTCGGTACGAGGCTGGAAACATCACCACCGTAGCTCGCCGCTTCCTTCACGATGGTCGAGGTGATGAACGAATACTCCTCGTTCGGCATCATGAACACTGTCTCAATATCGCTGTCCAATCTCCGGTTCATGAGTGCCATCTGCATCTCGTACTCAAAATCAGACACCGCACGAAGCCCCCGGATAATACCGACCGCCTTCTTCTTCCTGACATAATCAACCAGCAGCCCGTCGAATCCCTCGATCGTCACATTCCTGTACTTTGTCGTCGCTTTATTGAACAGCGCGATGCGCTCCCGAAGAGAAAAAAGCGGAATCTTTTTGGGATTCGCAGCCACCGCAATGATCACCTCATCAAATATTCTGAGGCTCCGCTCAACGAGATCAATATGCCCGTTGGTCACCGGATCAAATGTTCCGGGGTAGACAGCAATGCGTTTCATGAGGCCTCCTTTATGAAGTAGTCAGCGGACAGAAACCGGAATTCAGGAGAAGAACAATACCGATGGTGCCGATTATTCCGGCACCTGTCTCCCGACTACTGACTCCTGAACTTATAAAACGCGAGTATCGTGTCCCCGTACTGCGCCTCTCGGTACAAAGAGAGAATACCGGCACTCTCGGGAGACGGCTGTTTTTTGAAGTGCTCGGCGATCACGATAGAATCAGGCAATAAAATCCCGGCCCCCGCGATCAAGTGAAGCAACGGCAGCATATCTTTCGCATAGGGAGGGTCAAGGAACACGATATTGTAGGGTCCCGACGCTTTTTTGAGAAACGATTCGGCTTTCGCGAGCACAGCCTCTGCCTGGTCGCCATAGTCCATCTGCTCGATATTCTGCTTTATACTATTCAGGGAAGTGCGCGATGCATCCACAAACACCGCTCGTCCGGCCCCTCTGCTGAGCGCCTCGATGCCGATGCCGCCCGCTCCGGCAAAGAGGTCAAGGAAGACCGCGCCCACGACCTTTTCTCCGAGGATGTTGAACAGGGCCTGCTTCACCTTGTCCGACGTGGGTCTGACGCGGGACCCTGCGGGCACCGTTAGTCGCCGTCCTTTGCCTATGCCTCCGGTCACTCTCATAGTTCACACCGATCAAATCGATGCTACAGAAAAACCCTTTCTGAGTCAAGCAATTCTTGACAGTCATAATCATTGCGTATATACTTTTTTTATCCGGGAGACATTCAAATGCGTTCAAGATGGTGGTGGATAGGACTGTTCTCGCTCCTGCTGATCACGGCAAGCTCTCACCTTCTGTCTGCGTCCGCAGATACGATAAAAACGAATAAGACAACTTCTCTTGCGACTGCGTCGGATGTATCAGTCAAGAAGATCCACCTCATCGAGATCGACGCGCCGATCACCCCCGTGGTCGCCGAGTATATCATTAAATCCATAGATCGGGCCGCGAAAGCCAATGCCGAAGCCCTCATTATCCAGCTGAACACACCCGGCGGTCTCGTCGATTCCACACAGCAAATCGTCATGAAAATGATTGCATCCGAAGTGCCCACCGTGGTCTATGTCGCTCCGGGCGGAGCCCGGGCAGCCTCTGCGGGCGTATTCATCACGCTCGCGGCCAACATAGCGGCCATGGCGCCGACAACCCACATCGGCGCCGCCCACCCCGTACAGATGCAAGGCAAAATGGACGAAACCATGGAGAAGAAGGCCGTAAACGACCTCGCGGCCTTTGTGCGGGGAATTGCAGAAAAGCGCGGCAGGAACATAACGTGGGCTGAGGACGCCGTCCGCAATAGCGTTTCCATAACCGAAACTGAAGCGCTCGCCAACAAGGTCATCGACCTTATCGCGCCGGACATCCCCTCTCTGGTTAGGGCGCTGAATGGAAGAACTGTTGAGGTGCTTATCGGTAAAAGGACGCTGAAAACCGAGGGCGCTCTTGTAGAAAGAATAACCATGGGGTTCCGTGACAAGCTCCTCGGCATCATCAGCAATCCCAACATTGCCTATATTCTCATGATCCTTGGGTTCTACGGCATCTACTTTGAGCTCGCAAACCCCGGCGCCATCCTCCCCGGTGTAGCGGGCGCTATCTGTCTCATTCTCGCTTTCTACGCCCTCCAGACCCTGCCGATCAATTATGCGGGGCTCATGCTGATCATTCTCGCTATCGCGCTCTTCATCGCCGAGGCGTTCATCGCAAGCCACGGGGTCCTCGGCATCGGCGGGACCATCGCCATGCTCCTTGGCTCGGTCATGCTCATCGACTCACCTGCCCCGTCGCTCCAGATCTCGTGGGCAGTGATCCTCCCTGTCGTGGTCCTGTCAGCACTCTTATTCATCATAACCGTGACCGTCGCTGTCCGAGTACACCGGGAGAAGACCGATACCGGCAAAGAAGGCCTTATCGGGATGCAGGCGAAAGTGAAATCAGACCTCGACCCGGTCGGCCAGGTGTTCGTCCACGGCGAATACTGGAACGCTCGAAGCACGGAGACCATTCACAAACACGAGAAGGTGACCATCGTGGGCATTGAA
The DNA here is from genome assembly GCA_041484745.1 of Nitrospirota bacterium. Taxonomy (GTDB): domain Bacteria; phylum Nitrospirota; class UBA9217; order UBA9217; family UBA9217; genus JALNZF01. The sequence continues at coordinate 8,604 of JBGPIG010000019.1, forward strand.
GGGCTTACGCTCATCGTAAAAAGATCAGCATAACGGATCCCGAGAAGAACATCTTTTACAAGGAGGAGTACAATGCAAGCTTACGGACTCGGTTTTTTGATTTTTATCTTTTTAATCGGTTGGTTCTTATTCAACACCCTCAAGATCCTGAAACAATACGAGCGGGGTCTTATCTTCACGCTCGGCAAGGTGAGCCTGGAGCATGGCGTGAAAGGACCGGGCCTGATCGTGCTGCTTCCAGGCATCCAGAAAATGGTGCGGGTGAGCCTGCGGACCGTGACCATGGACGTCCCGTCGCAGGACGTGATCACGAAAGACAACGTGACCGTAAAAGTGAACGCGGTGGTCTACTTCCGGGTTATTGACCCTCGCAAAGCCGTTGTCGAGGTCGAGGACTTCTACTATGCCACGTCGCTCATTGCCCAGACTACGCTCCGGAGCATCCTCGGCCAGAATACACTCGACGACCTGCTCTCGAACCGCGAGGCCATCAATGTCGAGCTCCAGAAGGTGATCGATGAACAGACCGAGCCTTGGGGGGTGAAAGTAACGACCGTGGAAGTGAAGAACGTTGACCTGCCCGCCGAGATGCAGCGCGCCATCGCCATCCAGGCGCAGGCGGAGCGGGAACGCCGGGCCAAGATCATCCACGCCGAAGGCGAGCTCCAGGCATCGGCCAAACTGGGAGAAGCAGCAGCGGTCATCAGCCAAAACCCGATCGCGCTTCAGCTTCGGTACCTCCAAACCCTCACCGAGATCGGCACGGAGAAAAATACGACCATCGTATTTCCGCTTCCTATTGATATTTTCTCGGCATTCCTGAAATTGGCGGAAAAAAAGGATTAGCGCTTCAAGCAACAGGCATCAGCGGTCCTTGAGCGAACTTCGGAATAGAATCGAAGGCGTAATAAGAAAAGGGGACCGGTTATTCAACCGGTCCCCTTTTGTATGAGTCGTTGCAGAAGAAGCTAGATCTCGGTGACGGTAATCGCCTGCTGCGGGCAGTTTTCCACGCAGGTCAGGCAGTTGATGCATTCGGACATGTTCTCCGGATCTGCCTTGCCGCCGTCCAGTTTGAACACGGACTGCGGGCACATATTCACACAGGTACCGTCGCCGTCGCACTTGCCTTTGTCGATTGTTACCATATACATGTGGCCAGGTTCCTCCTTCAAAAAATTATGAAGCTGATGGGAAGGCATATTACCCGCTCCTGTGTTTAAAATCAATAGCTAAATATAAAAAAGGCTCACCCCCGAAAGGGTGAGCCTTTTGACGAAATAACCATAACTCACTGAATTTATTAATGCTCTATTTCAACTCCAACAGTCTCTTCCCTGACGGTAACAGCGATCTTGTACAGGAAGGTGAGGACCAGGAAGCCTATGGCCCAGACGCCTCCCGTGATCATCGCTTCGGGGTAGGTGGGCCAGTAGGGATTGATCTCCTCGAAGGGATTTGGTACAAATCCGCCGATTACCAGACCGAATCCCTTGTCGATCCAGAGCGAGGAAAAGAGCATAACGCATGCCAGCGCCAATAATCCTTCGTTCTTCCGTATTACCGGGATCCAGAGCATAACAAGCGAAATTACCGCGAAGATCGATGAGGTCCACATGAGTGAAACAAGCTCCGTATGTCCCTCCATCCCCATATAGAGATACACAAAGGGATGCTGGTGCCCCGGGATCCCGCTGTAAAATGCCGTAAAGAACTCCAGGCCGAGGAGGAAGACATTGGCGAACATCGCATACCCCACGATCTTGCTCACTGCCTGAATGGTGTCCTTGCCGGGATCGAATTTGCTGACCTTGCGTACGATCAGTGCAAGGATGATAAGGAGTGAGGGACCGCCGGCGAACGCCGAAGCAAGGAACCTGGCCGCCATGACCGCGGTAAGCCAAAAATGCCGGCCGGGGATACCGGAGTACAGGAACGCCGTGACCGTGTGGATGCTGATCGCCCAGGGGATTGAAAGATAGATCCATGGTTTGATCCACTTTGGCGGCGGCACGCCTTTGCGGTCGGAACCCAGCGTCACCCATCCGACGAGGATGTTGATAATCAGATACCCGACAAGCACCACCGAATCCCAGAACATGACTGAACCCGGTGTCGGATGCAGAACGACATTCATGATACGTTGGGGCTGACCCATGTCCACGAAGATGAACAGGATGCACATGGTAACGGCCGAGATCGCAAGGAATTCTCCCAGGATCACGATCTTGCCGAACTTTTTGAAGTCATGCAGATAGTACGGGATCACAAGCATCACCGCCGATGCGGCGACACCGACCAGAAATGTGAATTGACCGATATAGAGGCCCCAGGAGACATCGCGATGCAGACCGGTAAGTCCCAGACCCGTCATGAACTGCTGGATGTACCAGTACACACCTGAGGCGGCAAAGATGCCGAGAAAGAACACCCATGCCCAGTATTTTTTACTTCCTTCCAGACCTTTCTCAAGCATGGTCGCTCCCTCCTACGATATAATACATGGCCGGGCCGGTGCCCAGTTCAGATTTGCGTCTGATCGTAAGCTTGGATGTCACGATCTGTCTGACCTCGGAATTCGGGTCTTCGAGATCGCCGAAGAGCAAACCTCCCTTGGGTGCGGCGTCAACACACGCCGGCATTTTCCCCACGGCAAGCCGCTCGGTGCAGAAGGTGCACTTCTCCACCACACCCTTGGTCCTCGTGGGATACTCCCTGTTCGGCAGCTTTGTCTTCAGGTTCTGTGCCGTCCGAGGATCTACCCAGTTGAAGCTCCTGGCTCCATACGGGCAGGCCGCCATGCAGAACCGGCAGCCGATGCAGCGGTGCATATCCTGCATCGTGATACCATCCGGCAGTTTATACGTGGCCTTGGTCGGACAAACCCGCACGCAGGGGGGATTGTCACAATGGTTGCAGGCAACGATGAACGGCATATCCTTGATATGCTCGCTCATATATTTGTTTTCCTGGCCTGGGAATGTACGCTCATACGCGGCTTTCCAGATCCATTTGACCTCTCTCTTTTTGTCGACGCTGCCATCCTCTTTTCTGAAATCAGGAACATTATGCGTCAGATGACAGGCATCGAAGACCTTTTTGAAATCATCCTCGGTCTTGAACTTGCTCATGTCCACGACCATTGCCCACCGCTTTGCGACCAGGGCCTCCTTGTTCTTGTCCACCTGCTGGGGAGACAGATCGTTCACCCACATCGGGTGGGTCGCGTTCGCTGCTGATGCGCCGAATCCCAGAATGGAGGAGATGCCGGCAATTTTGAGAAATTGTCTCCTGTCCATACTCATGATTTCGCCTCCTCCTTTTCCTCCGGTGCGATATGGCAATCCCAACAGAAGGGCTTGACTGCGAGGTAGTTATGGCATTCGTCACAGAACTTCTTCTTATTCGAATGACAGGCCATACACCCGTTCTGGAGGCTCATATTGAACCGCTTGTGGCTCGCATTGCTCGTGTAACCCCGGTTGTAATCCCGTACCACGGAATCACGCCAGTTGTTGATAAGCACCATATGCTCTGCTCGCATGAACTCTTTCGGTTCCACGCATTCTTTCTTGCCATTCTGCTTTTCAAATTCCAGGATCGTAGGCGTGTCCGTCTTTGGCTCGGGCTTCGCATTCACTTTCCCGAAATTATTATAGAACGGGAACAGGGCAAATGCCAGAAAGACTGCCAGCCCGATGAGTATTTTTCCGCCGTCATAGAGTTTCATTTGGCTTTTTCCTCCTTCGCTTGGGCTGAGGGAAGAGGCTCGCCGCGCAGGTCGGTCGTTCTTTCCTTTTCACCCGTCATGATGAGGGCATTTGCCACCAGCTCGTGAAGACCGCAGACACCCACGCTGGGCACCCAGTATTCCATAAGTGCCTTGAGCGTTGCCCGGTCAATGGCGCAGACGTTGCCCAGCATATTCACCCCATAGTGGTCCGCAACATATTTTACCGCGTTCGCCCGGGGGAACCCGCCCTTCATTCTGAGGTCCATGTCTTCCGAGGCGTTCAAACCCGTGCCGCTGCCGCAGCAGAAGGTCTTTTCGCGAATGGTGTCTTCCGGCATCTCGATGAAGTTATTGACCACATTCCTGAGCACGTATCGCGGCTCCTCCAGAAGACCCATGCCGCGCGCGGTGTTACAGGAGTCATGCCAGGTGACCTTCAGGTGATCGTTGCGTTTCGGATCAAGTTTGAGCTTGTTGTTCTTGATCAGGTCGGCGGTGAATTCGGCAACATGGATCATCTTCATGGACTTCGCGTGTTCGAACACCGTGCCGGTGATCGGCGATTTCGGGACCTCGAGGAAATCGGCCGGGCCGTTCCAGGTGTCCATGTACTGGGAGAGCACGCGCCACATGTGGCCGCACTCTCCGCCGAGGATCCACTTCACGCCGAGGCGCTTGGCTTCGGCATAGATCTTGGAATTGAGCCGCTTCCCCATCTCGTTCGAGGTGAAGAACCCGAAGTTACCGCCCTCGGAAGCGTACGTGCTCCAGGTATAGTCGAGCCCCAGTTCCTCGAACAGCATCATGTAGCCCATTGCGGTATAGGTACCCGGATCGGCAAACAGGTCGCCCGAGGGCGTCACGAACAGGATCTCCGCGCCCTTCCGATTAAAGGTAGGTTTGATCTTTTTGCCCGTTACCGTCTCGATGTCGTCCAGCATGTATTCGAGGTTGCCCAGGATCGTATGGGGCTCAAGACCCAGGTGATTGCCCTTCATGTAGCAGTTTGAGACCGGCCCTGCGATCCACTCAATGTTCAGGCCGAGCAAATTGAGCAGCTCGCGTCCGATCATCGTGATCTCCGCCTGGTCAATGCCGTAGGGGCAAAAGACCGAGCAGCGGCGGCACTCGGTACACTGGAAGAAGTAGTACCACCACTCCTTCAGCACATCGAGCGTGAGCTCACGCGCTCCCGCCATTTTGCCGAAGATCTTTCCCGCGACCGTGAACTCTTTTCGATAAACCGACCGGATGAGCTCGGCCCTGAGCACCGGCATGTTCTTGGGGTCACCGGTGCCGATAAAGAAATGACACTTGTCCGCGCAGGCGCCGCAGCGAACGCAGATGTCCATGAAAAGCCGGAAGGAGCGGTACTTTTCGAGGCGCTCCGCAATCCCCTCGAGGAGGATCTGCTTCCAATTTTCGGGCAGTTTCCAATCCGCGTCCATGGGTCTCCAGTCCCGCGCGTTCGGAAAACCCACGATCTCAAGGCTTTTCGTCTTCGCTCCATGGCAGAACATGCCTTCTTTGATCTCCGTGGGCGTATCCATCCACCCCGTTTTCGGCGGAGTGTAATCTATCTTTGACAGTTCTTCTGGCTTCGGAAGTTTTGCCATGATTACTCCTTTTCTACCGGCAGGCCGGCGCCCTTCATTTTAGCCCTGAAGTCATTCTCATACTCTTCATAGGTATGGACGTGCACCGGATAATTCCAGGGATTGATGTGCCTCTTCTTGCGGCTGTTGTTCGCCAGCACACGGGTCGGGCTCAGGAACACGCCGCCCATGTGGACCAGTTTGCTGAACGGAAAATACGCGAACAGCGTGCAAATGAGGAACAGGTGGATGTAAAAAATAACGCCGATCCCTTTGGGGATCGCCGGACTGAAGCTCACCAGGCTCATGCTCAGCATCTTGACGCTGATAATGTCCGTCTTGAAAAAGTATCTCATGAGCACACCGGTGAGGCCGATACCGAAGATCAGGAAGAGAGGGAAATAATCATTGATGAGGGAAATGTAGCTGAGCTGAGGAATGCCTATCCTCCTGAGGAAAAGATAAAATACGGCGCCGAGGAGCACCACGTCGGTCATATACAAAAGCGGGGCGCCGATCTGGAGGAAGCTGTCCAGGAATTCGAGGAACTGGACCGGGAAAGGCACCTTCTCGGTAAAGAACCGCAGGTGTCGTATCAGGATGAACAAGAATGACCAGTGGAAGGCCAAACCCGCCATCCAGAGCCACTTTGCTTCACCATAGGAAAGCTTCTTGTCTTCCCCCAATTGCGTTTTCAGGTTCCTGAACAGAGAGCGGAAAAAAAATACTTCGAGGGCCATTCTTCCCATCACCCCGAGCACGGTGGAGGGATTTTCCAGCTTGCTCTGCTTGATCCAGGGAAGCGATTCCTGCTGTCCGCAGGTCGTGGGGATGCGGAACGGGACAGGCGAGCTTCCCCACTTCAGGACGCGGAAAACCATGAAGATGATAAAGGTGGCAACGGCCAGATAGGGAATGACGATCCCGAAGAGGGTGTGCAGGTGCCCCATCTCCACCCCTACATAGGCTATCGCTGCGAGGACCAACACTGCAATGAAAGAAATTATTGCTTTCATTATTGTTACCTCTTTTCGTTTAGGTTAGCAGCGCCGGCGATCTTTGACACACCTGTTCTCTAGTCTTGGTTGTCGACAATAAGCTTCGCCTGCTGCAAGAGCCTGAAAGTCATACTTCTCGCTTCATTCGCCTTGATATCGTAAATCTTTTCCCGGCATTTCATATAAATGTCGAATGAGAAGAGCGCCAGATCGTCTATGGCGGAATCGAATGCCATAAGTTCCTCGGCAATCCCCTGTTGCTGCAGGATCTCGCTCCCGAGCTCCTGTCGTATCACTTTCTTCAGTTGGAAAATGAATGCGAGCGCCTCGGAAGGGGCAAAATCCTGAATTGCCCGGATCCTGACAATGGCATCGAGGAACGATGAGACGGTGTCGGGGATCAGTCCCTGGAGCAACGCATCAAAAAGTCCCTCGGTCCCCTCGGAGATGCTGTAGCCGACCGGGTTCGTAAACTGGGCTTTCTGCTTTTTCAGGAAGCTGGATGTATCGCTGGGATAGGTATCCGCAATCGCATTAAACCATTTTTTCAGGATCGCCGGCTTCTTTTCTATCAGGTGTTGTTTAAGGTTCATAAATTTATACCGGTCCGTCCGACGGGCGCCCTGCAGCTGACGCTGCAGGGCATCATCCGCTTAGAAGAACAGCAAATGCTTAACAGATTCCATTTCCTTCTGAATTTCCGCGTAGGAGGCGAATTTCGTCTTGATCTCAGCTCCCATCTCATCGGCATCGGCGACCATCTGGTTTTCCGTCAGGCCAAGCCGTTCCATATCTTCCTTGCAGATCCAGATCTGCACGTCGACGAGCAGGCTGTTCTTGATATGGCCCTCGGTGCTCGTCACGCCATAGATCTTCATGGCCTGCTGGTTCTTCACCGCGTTCAGCACACCGTCGCCCACGAACGCAACGGTCGGCACCACGGAGTCGCCATCGTCCATATAGATCTCGGCGGTCTGGCTTGAAATCGCGTGGGTGAGTGCTAGACGGGGGTTCTCGCTTTTATA
>JBGPIG010000020.1:0-15506 GCA_041484745.1 Nitrospirota bacterium
CGCGCACTACTCCTATCCTCTACGCAAGAACATCATTCTCACGCCATCACGTAATTTTCAGGAGATCAATATTCGTATGGGGTATGAACACCGCGCCGAGGTATTCCTTCATGAATTCCGGGTCGTCCTGCATGGGTTTGTAAGTGATCTTTTCAGCTATGGCATTCACCGTAAGCACGAGCTCGCCGTCAATGAGCAGCATGCGGGCACCTTCCAGGGAAGAGTTGCCAAGCGGCTTCACGATATCCGCGGGCCAGGCCGGGAGCATGCCGATACCCGCGGCCTTTTCGGCATTGATGCCCGTGCCGAGGGCGCCGGCCACGTATACGGTCTTGATATCCCCAAAGGATATGCCCACTGACCGGGTGAGCACGAGGAGCAGCGTGAACATCGCCGCCTTGGATTTCATGAAATTCTGGATCTCGTTCTGCGTAATGGAGAGGGCCTCATGACAGTCGCAGGCGATGGAAAAAGCCTTCTCCCCATCAAGGGTCATGACGTACTTTCCTTCAACGAGGGTCCCGCTCTTGTCGATCATTCCCGCCTTGTACAGTTCGTACAGAAGGCTGACCATGCCGGAGCCGCATATCCCTTCGGGTGCGCCCTGGTCAAAGGTCTTGCAGAAGATGTTCCCGCCTTTGATCTCAACATCGTACACGATCCCCTTCTTCGCCCGTTTCCCGATCCGGGAGATTCCCTCTTCGAGGGCCGGACCCGCCGCGCCCGCTCCCACGATCATCCAGTCCCGGTTCCCGATCACGATCTCGGCATTGGTTCCTACATCGATCAGAAGCGATATTTTGTCGGATCGGAACATGGTTGATGCGAGTATCCCGGCCGTAATATCGCCCCCCACGTAGCTTCCCGCGTTCGGGAACACGTAGACAACCGCCTCAGGGCTGATGTCGATCGACAGTTCCGACGCGGTGAAGAACCCCGGTGTTCTGACCACCGGAACAAAAGGATCGACCGGGATCGTGCTGATATCGAGTCCCAGGAAGAAATGGGTCATCACGGTGTTCCCGGCCACGGCAATGGCATGGATCTCCTGCGTGTTGACCCGTGCCTCGCGGCACACATCGACGAACAGCTCGTTGATCCCGTTCACGAGCACCTCATACACTTCCTCACTGTTGCTCGTCATGGTCCGGTGCATGCGTGTCATGATATCGCTTCCAAACTCGACCTGGGGGTTCTCAAGGCTCTTCGTCAGGACATCCTTCCGCTCAATGTTGTCATAGAGCAAGGCGACCAGATTGGTGGTCCCGAGGTCCAGAGCGATGGAATAGGAGCGCTCTGTCCCGACATCGATGAGCTTGTGGCTGTTCCCGATCCGTCCGATGATGCAGGTAAAAGGAGCGCCTTTGCCGATAAGATCCGGAATCCGTTTCAGCACGGTGAGTGGAATATCGACAGGACCGAGCCCCAGGGTGTCCTGGATCCGCTGGTCGTGGGCCCTACGGTCGTCATCAGAGGGCGGCGGCAAGTGTATGGTCTTTTTAAATACCAGAGAATTCATTGTGATCGATCACCCTTTCATAAGATCTCCTAAGGTAGGAATAACATAATCAGGAGAAGGCTGTCAATAAAATGTTCTTGGGACAATAAAAAACCGCCGGAAGATAATCGGCGGTATGACAGGTCATTTCAAAACCGTATCTCATAATTCATGGTTTTATACTCTATACTCTGTACTCCTAACCCATAACTCTGAATTCCAAACCCTGAACTTCGTTTTACCCTGCGGGTAGACGCCGCACCGGAGAGCAGATGAGCGTGTTCAGCCCAATTCCGTTTTACCACGGCCACCCCAATAATCCCTTTCGCCTTGTATTTTCATGTGATATACTATGATTTCAATAAGAGCGGGATATCGTCATTCCCGTGTTTTCCTCAATCAGACGACCTCAGGAGGTACTGTACAGAATGTACAAGACCGCAAACATCTCACGAGACACGATCGCCATGGTGCTGGCCGGCGGCAAGGGTGAACGGCTCAGCCCCTTTACCATCAACAGACCGAAGCCGGCGGTCCCCTTCGGCGGCAAGTATAAGATCATCGACTTCGTCCTGAGCAATCTGTTCAACTCCGGCATCCGGAACGTCTATATCCTGACCCAGTACCAGGCCTATTCGCTCAACAAGCATGTCAAGGAGTCCTGGGGAAAATGGGTGGGGCTCGGTGAATTCTACGACACCATCTCCCCGGAAACAACCAATGTCGGCGAACAGTGGTATTCAGGGACCGCGGACGCCATCTACCAGAACCTCCGCTTCATAGAAGCTTCCAGCGCCGAGTACGTGGCCATCTTCGGAGGCGATCATATCTACAAGATGGACATCGCGCAGATGGTGGCATACCATCGCATGAACAAAGCGGACATCACCATCGCCGCGCTCGAGGTCTCGCCGCAGGATGCCGCTCGGTTCGGCGTCCTGTGCGTGGACGAGGACCTGCGCGTCACGTCATTCGCGGAGAAACCGGTCCAACCGGCCTGTATCCCGGGACGCCAAACCTGCTTTGCCTCCATGGGGAACTACATCTTTTCGCGGGAGAAACTGATCGACATTCTCAAGAAAGGTAAACGCAAGTACGACGACCTCGACTTCGGGCAGCATGTGGTCCCCATGATGCTCGAGCAGGGAGACAAGATCTTCGCGTACAGTTTTTACGATAATTCTATGTCGGGGATGGGGCCGAACGAGCGGGGATATTGGAAGGACGTCGGCACGCTCGACTCGTATTACGAGGCGAACATGGACCTCATTCATGTCAGCCCCCAATTGAACCTCTATAACTACAACTGGCCCATCCTGACCAACCAGGGGAACCTCCCCCCGGCAAAGACCGTGTTCGACGACGAGGGCCGGCGCGGCCAGAACCTCGACTCCCTCGTGTGCGGCGGCTGTATCACCAGCGGCGCCTCTGTGCGGCGGTCGATCCTGGGACCGTCCTGCAAGGTGCATAGCTATGCCCTGGTCGAGGATTCTATTCTGTTCGAGAACGTGCAGATCGGACGGCACGCGAGGATAAAAAAGGCCATCATTGACGAAGGCGTCTTCATCCCCGAAAGGATGGAGATCGGTTTCGACCATGAAGAGGACCGTCTGCGGGGATGCATCGTCACCGATTCGGGGATCGTGGTGGTGACGAAATAGGAGAATGCAGCGAACTATGCGCCACTCCTAACCCATGACGGAGTATACTGTACAAGGAGGCCCATGCAATTATGCTGTTCTCTGTCTGTGTACGGAATGCGCAAAAAACTATATCCCGATTATTATAAAGAGATGGAGCCCGGCAAATCATGATCGTCATGAACTATCATCTTCCCCCTACTATCATCCGAGGAATGGCAAAGCTGCTCATTAACCTGTCAATAGCACTGCTGATCATGCCTAGCGCGGCATTTGCGGCATCGGGCTCTGGTTCCTACCCCTTCAGCGAAGGAAGCGCCCGCGTCTCATTGTCTCTTGGAGGAGCTACGGCCTTTAATCATGATTATACGATTGTCGGAATCGGAGGCGCCTATTTTGTGGCAGACGGGCTCGAAGTCGGACTTGATGCCGAGGCATGGTCCGGCAATTCCCCGCGCATTGAACAAGTGAGCCCCCAGCTGCGCTTTGTGCTGAACGTCGGCGGCTCTTTCAAGCCCTACGTCGGCACATTCTACCGCCGGACGCATATTGAACGGTATCGTGATCTTGACACGGTCGGCGCCCGTGCGGGAGTCTATTATCAGACCGGAAGGAACGCCTATTTCGGAGCGGGTATTATCCAGGACTTCCATATGAACTGCGACAGGACCGTCTACGCGTCGTGTGCTGAAACGTATCCGGAACTCCTGATCGCGATCATGTTCTGAAGACCGCTATTGGGGAAAGTACTTCGGGTATAATTTGTGGGCGCACTCTTCACAAAGTCCGTGCGTGAATTTAACTTCGATGTGAGTGCTGAGATAATCCGCGATCTCCTTCCAGTATCCCTGGCTGTTCCTGATCTTTTTGCAGTGGGCGCAGATCGGCAGCAGGCTTCTCAACCGGATCAATTCACTAATATCTTCCAACACCATGAGGACATAGGTCCTGCTCTCATACTGGAAAGGCGATGCCGTTATCAGCATCTGCAAATCCCTCGTATCACCGCCGCTCGTAAGCTCCATTTTTGTGTTCAGACGATAGGTAGCGCCTCCCTGAACGGCTTTGTTGACAGAGTTCCTGATGAGGCAGTCCTTACAGGCTGGTCCGCGACCGCATCCTTCCGGAACATCCGTTGCATGGATGCAATGCAACACTTCACCGCCGCGTTTTTTGTATATGTCCCTGATATCGAGGGAGAGATTGTTCGATGCTGTTGCATTGACGTGAAGGATCCGGACGTCGTCATCGACGATCAAAAGCATGGCCGGTATCGCATCGAAGATGCCCCGCAGAAAATCAGCATTGCCGAGCAATAGATCATCCATGACAGGCGTTCCTTCTCGCTGCGAAAAATACTGGACCCCGCTTGTCAGCAGGCTCTCGCACGATACCAACTGCGGGGGCGTCACCTCTTGAACACAAGCATCCCCAGAGGCGGCAGGGTGAGCGAAAGGGAATGGTGCCTGCCGTGGATCGGAACCGGCGCCGCCTCCGCGCCCCCGGCATTGCCTACCCCTCCACCTCCATAAGCAGCGGCATCGCTGTTCAACAGTTCTCTCCACCAGCCGCCCTCAGGCACCCCGATGCGATAGTTGAACCGCGGTACAGGCGTCATATTCAAGACCACGAGGACAGCCTCTTTTGTCGAATTCCCCCGTCGCAAAAAACTGATGACACTCTGCTCCTGATCGCTGAAGTCCGCCCACTCGAACCCCCGGTTGTCGAAATCGAGCTCATATAACGCGGGTTCGCTCCGGTAGAGACGGTTCAAGTCACGCACCCATTGCCATATGCCGTAATGGGCCTGAAACTGCAAAAGGTGCCATTCTATGCTCTGTTCATGGTTCCACTCGGCCCACTGGCCGATTTCGCAGCCCATGAACAAAAGCTTCTTGCCCGGGTGCATATACTGGTATCCCAGCAGGAGCCGCAGATTCGCCATCTTCTGCAGGCCGCTCCCCGGCATCTTGCCCGCCAGAGCGCCCTTGCCGTACACCACTTCATCATGAGACAGGGGAAGCATAAAGTTCTCGAAGAAGGCGTACCAGATGCTGAAGGTTATATTCTTATGGTGGTACTTGCGAAAGACCGGGTCTGTTGAGAAATAGTCGAGCGTATCGTGCATCCATCCCATGTTCCATTTCATGCCGAAGCCGAGTCCGCCCACATGCGCGGGCCGAGAAACCATGGGCCAGGATGTGGACTCTTCGGCAATGGCCTGCACGTCCGGGAAGGCGCGGTACACCTCGCGATTCAGGCTCCGGAGAAAATCGATGGCATCGATGTTCTCCCTGCCGCCATACTGGTTCGGGATCCACTCGCCTTCCTTGCGCGCATAATCGAGATAGAGCATGGACGCCACCGCGTCGATACGAAGGCCGTCTGCGTGGTACTTGTCGAGCCAGAAGAGCGCGCTACTGATCAGGAAGTTGCGCACCTCATGCCGGCCGTGGTTGAAGATATAGCTCGTCCATTCGGGATGGAACCCCTTTTTCGGGTCTTCGTGCTCATAGAGGTGCGTGCCGTCGAAATACACGAGCCCATGCGCATCACTCGGGAAGTGAGACGGCACCCAGTCGAGGATCACACCGATGCCTTCCTGATGCAGCCGTTCGATCAAATACATGAAGTCCTGAGGCGGGCCGTACCTGCTCGTGGGCGCAAAGTACCCCGTGCACTGGTACCCCCACGAGCCGTAGAACGGGTGCTCCATCACGGGCATGAATTCAACGTGCGTGAAGCCCGTGTCCTTGAGATATTCCGGGAGATACTCTGCCAGTTCGCGGTAGGTCAGGGAGCGGTTGTTTTCTTCCGGCTTCCTGCGCCATGATCCGATGTGGAGTTCGTACACTGAATAGGGAGCATTCAGCGAATTCCGCGCTTGCCGGTCCTTCATCCATTCTCTGTCGCTCCACGTGTACCGCAGGTCCCAGACCACGGAAGCGGTCCTGGGCGGCATCTCCCAGGAGAACGCGAAGGGATCGCCCTTCTCCCCCCGGTGATGCCGATGTCGTGAGATGATGGAGTATTTGTAGAGCGTTCCCGCTGCAATACCGGGGATGAATCCTTCCCAGATGCCGGAGCCGTCGTGGCGAACGGAAAGATAATGGCTGGTTGTTTCCCAATTGTTGAAGTCGCCGACTACCGAGACCTTTGCCGCGTTCGGCGCCCAGACGGCGAAGAGCGTGCCCTCCACGCCGTCAACGACCATGATGTGTGAACCGAGCTTTTCGTAGAGCCCGAAATGGTTCCCCTCCTTAAAGAGGTAGACATCGTGGTCCGTGAGCAGACTCACCCCGTAGAGCACGCTATCCTTCTTTTTACCGCTCTTGCCTTTCATGGATCGCTCCTCCGTATATGATGTGAGTATATCATAGAATCGAGGCATCGTTATCGCTACATTCAGGCTTGTTTTAATCTGTGCAATCTGAGTAATCTGCGGATAATGCATTGACCTGGCAGTTATTATAATTTTTTACTGCGCATTTCTCCGCGTCTCGGCGGCTCGGCGGTGGATTATGATTTTTTAAAATACCATCAATATTTTCCCAAGCTTCTTCCCGATTCCTGTGTTATAATCCGGCCTCGTGATGTTCCTTTATGCTATCACCATATTTCTGAGCGCCTTCCTGCTCTTCCAGATCCAGCCCATGATCGCAAAAATGATCCTGCCGTGGTTCGGCGGTTCCGCCGCCGTCTGGATCACGGCCATGCTGTTCTTTCAGACTGCGCTGCTCGGCGGTTACCTCTATGCCCACTGGTCCATCCGCTTGCTGAAACCAAGGGGACAGATGGTGGTCCATAGCGTTCTTCTTGCGCTCAGCCTCTCACTTCTTCCTGTTCTCCCCGCGCTCGCGTGGAAGCCGACCGGTAACGAAGACCCGATCCTGCGCATTCTCGGTTTGCTCACGCTCTCCATAGGACTGCCCTACTTCCTGCTCTCAACCACGAGCCCGCTCATTCAGGCATGGTACGCGCGAAAACATAAGACGGCCCTGCCCTACCGTCTCTTCGGTCTGTCGAACTTTGCCTCGCTCCTGGGGCTCCTTGCATACCCCGTTCTGGTGGAACCGAACGTAACGCTCAGGCAACAGTCCCGGGGTTGGTCGCTCGCCTACGCGGCTTTTGCGGTCCTCGGCATCATCGCGGCGTTCGTAAGTCAACGGGGCGCCGCAGCAGATGCATGCCGGGAACAGGGGAAAACCGGAATGGATGCGCCTCACGGTCTTCCACCACGGGTCCGAGAGCGGGTCCTTTGGCTCCTGCTTGCGGGCTGCGCCTCCATGCTGCTGCTTGCCGTGACCAATCATCTAACGCAGAATGTGGCATCGATCCCGTTTCTCTGGATCCTGCCTCTGGGGCTCTATCTCCTCACCTTCACCCTGAGTTTCGACTTCGAGCGCCTGTATCACCGGAAGATCTATACCTGGCTCATGGTCCTCGCTCTTGGGGGGATGGCCTACGGACTCAGCCACTGGAATTCGCAAACAAAGCTCACGAAGGTCATCCCCGTCTTCTCCGCGGGTCTCTTTATTTGCTGCATGTTCTTCCACGGCGAGTTGGTGAAGAGGAAGCCCGCGCCGCGGTTCCTCACCTCGTTCTATCTCATGCTCTCGCTCGGCGGCGCTGTCGGCGGTCTGCTCGTGGGGCTGGTCGCGCCCAAGGTCCTGACAGGTTATTTCGAGCTGCCCATCGCCCTCATTGCCTGCGCACTCCTGATGCTCTTTCTTCTCGAGTACGGCACCTGGCGCTTCACCATAGCAGTGAGCTGGGCAGCGGCAATCGGCGTGTTGTTGGCGGGCGGTTTCTACCTCTCCTCGTACAAGGAGTCCTCCCGGATCATGGTAAGGAACTTTTACGGCGGGTTGAGGGTCCAGGAGTATGAGACGGGCACGAGAGACGAGACCCGCATGCTCGTCCACGGGACCGTGGACCACGGCATGCAATTTACGACTCCGGAACGGCAGCAAGAGCATATCACCTACTACGGCCCGGAATCCGGCGTGGCCCTTGCGATACACTCTCTCCGTCGCTCTCCCCTCCGGGTAGGCGTCATCGGTCTGGGCGCGGGATCGCTCGCCGCCTATGCGGAACCCGGCGACGTATTCAGGTTCTACGAGATCAATCCTCTTGTGGAAATGCTTGCGCGGACGGAGTTCACCTATCTATCGGACTGCCGAGGGAAGACAGAGGTCATTATGGGCGATGGCCGCCTTTCGCTTGAACGCGAGCCGGACCAGCGGTATGACCTTCTCGCGGTCGACGCATTCTCCGGCGATGCGGTCCCTGTGCACCTGTTAACAAAACAGGCGCTGGAACTCTATTTCCTTCATCTGAAACCGAACGGCATCCTTGCGCTCCACATCACGAACTCGCACCTTGATCTCGCGCCGGTTGTGGATAAGCTCAGCCGTGCGCTGGGCAAGTCCGCTGTACAGATCGCGAATAATAAGAACGTGGAACGGAAGATCTACCGTTCCACATGGGCGCTCATCTCGTCGCAGCCCATCACTTCTCCGAATATCCAGAATGCCTCAAAAAAACTTGACTCACGCCCCGACCTCAGGGTCTGGACCGACGACTACAACAACCTCTTCCAGATATTGAAATAAATCCAACGTTTCTAAACCTGGGTTACCTCATCAGCGATGAAACGCTCGACGGCTGAACACTTGACGGAGAAACCGAAAACGGTACGGGAGCAGGATCTCTCGCGCCGATAAGGAACGGTTTCTGAATATCATTTGCTTCTTCTCAACAGGCGGGGCCGGCACATTGGCTGTACGAAGAACGGCACGGCATTTCCCGTGCGACAAAATATTATTTGCCGTCTTTATAATAATCAGGATACAGTTTATTTGCGCATGAAGGGCAGATGCCATGGCTGAATTCAGCCTCGGAATGCTCGCATATATATGATTCTATCTGTTCCCAATATCCGCTATCATCGCGGATTTTTTTGCAGGAAACGCAAATGGGGATGAGGCCTTTTAATGTCCTTATTTTAGCAAGGGCATCCTGAAGTTCAAGGATAAGTTCTTCCCGTTCCTGTTCAAGCCGCTTACGCTCGGTAATGTCCTTGGAAATGTAAACAAACCTGACGATCTCGCCCGCGGCATCCTTTATGGGATACACGGTGAGTTCAACGAGGACCTTCTTCCCGTTTTTGTCGTAATGCACATGTTCCTCGGTCCCGGGATGACCGGTTTTCCGGAGTTCGGCAACAGGACACGGATCATGAGGAGGTTCGCAAGGGTTTTTTCGCTGATGCGTCGCCTTATAGCAGTAATTTCCTATAAGTTCGTTCATCGCCAGGCCCGTTTGCTGCGAGGCCGCTTTATTGGCCCAAAGGACCTTGTACTCTTTTGAAAGGAGAAGAATGCTCTCTGCGATGCCTTCCGCGACATCCTCAAACAGTTGCTTGGACTCGCTTAATTTTTGTTCCGTTTTAATACGATCGGTAATGTTTCGAGCAACTTCAATACCCGCTACCACGGCGCCGTTTGCATCTTTAATCGGTGATGCGGTTATCTCCATATATGCGAAAATTGAGCCTTTATCATCGGTACCGGTCCTTACCGCGGTATGGACGCGGCCGTCTTGAAAGGCCGTGACCAGGATACAGCCTTCACATGCGCTGTCCCGGCGATGAAATCCTTTATAGCAGTACTCACCGGCATGGTCTCCGATTAATTTTCTATGGGCATCATTTTGATATAAAACCCTCAGCTCGGCATCTTGAATACTGATAGCATCTCCAATGTTTCCGATGATCGCCTGCAATGCCTTACTGTTCTTGAGTAAATCGTTTATAAATTTGTTTCTCATTCTGAGGTCTTTCGCTCTGTGAGCTGATTACGATGAGTTTGATTGAACATGCATCAAATCATTCGTTATGTTTTCCAGTACTTCATCATATTGCAAATACAATAAGATATAAAATTAATATTATTAATTAATCTATTAATTATAATTTTATATCTGCGGAAAGACGGTTATGCCCGGCCGACAAACGGGCACGGGGACCCACCCTTCAGCCTGAGCATTTTTCTAAAAAATCCGCATCTTACCATTTGTGCAATAGGCCTATTACAGGTATAATGTCAGAGAAAGCTGGGTCTGATTCTTATCATGAAAATAGATGATGCTCCCAAATACCTGCAGGCTGTTATCGACGGCATTCCCGATCCGGTCTTGGTCATCGCCAAAGACTTCACGGTCAGCTTCATGAATCAGGCCGCAAAAGCAACCTTTGACGAAACAGGCCTCTCCTCAGTCGAAAAACACTACTGCCATCGGATATTACATGGACAGGATACCCCCTGCGGCTCCAGCGGCGACGCCTGTCCCCTGGTCGAGGTTTTCAAGACCGGGAAGCCTTTCAAAACGGTCCATCAGCACACAGACAGGGGGATAAATGGGCCATTGCTCGAAGTGAGCGCATCGCCCATCCTGGGGACCGAGGGAGAGGTCATTGAAGTCGTCGAAATCATGCGGGACGTTACGGAAAAGGAGAACGTGGAACAGTACTGGCTGATGGCGCAGCGGCTCAGCAATCTCGTGGAATCGACCGCGGAAGCCATCGTATCAGTGGATACCGCGGGGACGATAATCCACGCCAATGAAGCCACGAGCAGAATATTCGGTTATTCTTCCACCGATCTGACCCAAATGTCGCTGACCATGCTGATACCGGGAAGTTTTCAGGCGATGCCCGTGAATGATGTTCAAGGGGCGTCCGCATTTCAGGATTTTAATAATATCGGGGAAAAGGTGGAACTGACCGCGTTACGCAAAGACGGAACGAAGTTCCCCGTAAAACTTTCCCTGTCAACGTGGAAAACGGACGGGACCGTTTATTTCACAGCGATCATAGACGATATTTCCAAGCGCAAGAAGGCTGAAGAGGCCCTCAGGGAGAGCCGGGAGGCGCTCCTGAAGGAACACGAAGAACTGGTCCACATTTTCAATTATGTTGAAATAGCGAAACAGGAATGGGAAAGGACCATGGATTGCGTGGATGACATGCTCATCCTCACGGACAATAACGGCTCTATCAAACGATGCAACAGATCATTTACGAAGTTTATCATGAAAAAGTACGACGAGATAATCGGGAAAAGCTGCTCCGACCTTCTGAAGGAACGGGGTATGACGGTTGGTGAACATTTCACCAGGGAGACCGAGATCTTCTATCAGCCCTCGCACAGGTGGTTCGTTATTAATACCTACCCCGTCAATGCGGAAAAAAGAGATCAGACCTCCGGCATGGTAATCAGCATCCACGACACCACCCAACTGAAGCGGGCCACCGAGGAACTAGAACGGACAAACAGTGAGATCGAGGGAAGCAGGCAAAACCTCCGGGCCGCGCTTGATGAGCTGTCTTTTCTTATCCAGGAGGTCGAAAACGAAAAGACCTTCAGCGTCAGATACAGCAACCCGGATCTGATACAGTGCTACAAAAAGAAGAACTGTGCCAAAACAGATTGTCCATGCTACGGGAAGGACACCATGCGGTGTTGGCAAATAGCGGGCACTCATTGCGGCGGCAAGGTACAAGGCGACTTCGCCCAGAAGATAGACAACTGCACTGCATGCGATGTGTTCAAGGTCGCGACATCGGACCCTATCTACCAGATCGGCGAGCACTTCAATAACATGATGCACATCCTTGAGATGAAAAACGCGGAGCTCGAACACGCATATGAGGAGCTTAAGGTCTCCCACACAAAGATCCTGCAGCAGGAGAAGATGGCGTCCATCGGCCAGCTTGCCGCCGGCGTCGCGCACGAGATCAACAATCCCATAGGCTTTGTCTCGAGCAATATTTCGACGCTGAGCAAATACGTGGACCGGTTCACCGAGTTCATCCGCGCACAGCAGGACGTTATCGGTTCGTGTACAAGCGGAGAGATGAACAAAACGATTGGGGAGGCGAGAAAAAGGCTCAAACTCGATTTTATCGCAGATGATGCGAAAAAACTGATCGCCGAATCCCTCGACGGCGCCGATCGAGTGAAGAGGATCGTCCAGAACCTGAAAAGTTTCTCCCGGGTGGACCAAACCGAGTATAAACTCGCCGACATTAATGAGTGCATGGAGACGACGCTCATCATCGTGTGGAACGAACTCAAATACAAGACAACGCTGAAAAAAGATTACGGGACGCTGCCGCTCACCAAATGTTATCCGCAGCAGCTCAATCAGGTGTTCCTAAATCTCCTCATGAACGCGGCCCAGGCGATAGAAACACAGGGCGAGATAGCAATAAAGACCTGGCATAAAGACCGCGACATCTTCGTCTCGGTATCGGATACGGGGACCGGGATCCCTGAACAGAACCTCACGAAGATTTTTGAGCCTTTTTTCACCACCAAAGAGGTAGGCAAGGGCACGGGGCTCGGCTTGAGCATAACCTACGAGATCGTGAAAAAGCACAATGGAGATATCATCGTGGAGAGCACGGAGGGAACGGGCACTACCTTTACCATACGCATACCGGTTGTGGAAGAGAATTAGCATGGACGGCCGCTCACTGATACCCTGCCTTGATGATGAACATACCCTGAGCGCAAAGAAATAATACAGCCGCATTTCTTCGGAGAAAGGGAAATACCATGAACGACGTCAAATCCGCGCAGCAACCGCAACTGCTCTTTGTCGACGACGAAGAGAACATCCTCAAGTCGATTACCCGCCTGCTTATCGATGAGCCGTTTGACGTGCATACCGCGACCTCCGGCCAGGAAGCCCTGAATCTGTTGGACCGGAACAGAAGCTTCGCCGTGATCGTGTCGGACCAGCGGATGCCGGGGATGTCGGGCGCCGAGTTCCTTGAAAAGGCAAAAAAGCTCGTCCCCGATGCGGTACGGATCGTTTTAACGGGATACGCCGACGTCACGGCGGCCGTTGACGCCATCAACAAAGGAGGCGCGTTTCGTTACATCGCAAAGCCATGGAACGACGAGGAACTCGTCAATGTCCTTCGCGAGGCCGCTTCCCGATATACACTGCTGCAGGAGAATAAACGACTTACCGAGATCGTGCATCGGCAGAACGCCGAACTCCAGCAGTGGAATACCCAGCTCCAATATTTTGTACAGCAACAGACCGTCGAGATCTCGAAAAAGAATGACGAGCTGAACCGCTTTAACGACCGGCTCAGGAAAAATTTCAGCGATGTGATCCAGTCGTTTGCGGGGCTGCTCGAACTCCGCGACAAGTTATCCATGAGCCACTCACGGAACGTTTCCGAGGTGTCGGCGCGGGCGGCGCAGGACATGCGCTTGCCGTCCGAAGACATCGAGAACATTACCATAGCATCGCTCCTCCATGATATCGGGGAGATCGGCATCGCCGACGTCCTTCTTGTCAAACGTCCCGAAACCATGAGCACGGAGGAGCTGAAGGACTATATGCTTCATCCGGTCCGAGGGCAGGCCGCGATCGACGGCATAGAGGATTTAAGAAAGGCCGGCGTGCTCATTCGCTACCACCATGAGGCATATGACGGGACGGGCTTCCCCGACAAGCTCAAGGGCGACCAAATCCCGCTCGGTTCACGGATCATCGCCGTCGCCGACCTGTTCGATCGGACCTTCGCACAGCTCCATGACAAGAAAGCCGTCGAGCTTGCCTGGAACAGCGTGAAGCAGGAAGCGGGGAAAAAGCTGGACCCCGCGATTTGCGGCTTACTTGAAAAACCGCTCAGAGAGAAGTATGCGACCGTTGCGCCCAAGGCGGGGATAAGAGAAGTTGAACTCCTGTTGAAGGACCTCGCGGCAGGAATGGTTGTTTCACGGGATGTCCTGAGCGGCACCGGGATCCTTCTTTTAAGCAAGGGGACCCTGCTCGACCAGAAAAACATCCAGGCGCTCAGGCGCTACGAGCAAGTGGACCCAACGCAACGCGGTGTTTTCATATGGGCCATGAGATAAATCAATGGAAGCCATGGCCATGCTTGTGGTTTGTTGCGCGGGATGAGCAAGGACCGACAATCTGGACGGTGAAGATCGTTAAAGAAATAAACCCGAACGGCCGGGGAAGAGACTTCTTTCCCCGGTATTCTTTCATCAATGAAAGCGAGACCGCCCCGTGACACTGAATATTGATTACGGTTTATGCGCCGGCTGCGGGGCCTGCGCCGAAATGTATCCGATGTTCTTCGAGATCAGGGATGACAAGGCCTGGATCGTCAACTATGAGAAGTTCCGTGTCGAGGAGCATAAAGACCTGCCTACGATTTGCCCTTATCGCGCCATCACCCTCGAATAAGAAAAAACCGGAGAGTCAGCTATAAACCACCGTGGACGCAGAGGGGAAGGAATGCATTTACCCGCTGAATTCAAGCTGTCCTCTGCGGTCTCAGTGGTTAGATTTTGACAATCCGTATAAGGATGACGGCGGGCGGGATATGAACATCACTTCTTCGACGTGCTGATCTGGGATTTTCTATGCACAAAATCCTCTATCGCTTCTCGCGCCTCTTCTGAAAGCTGGCTGAATTTGAAACCGTAGCGGTTCGTTTTCGTTCCTGCTTCCTGTTTGATCACCCTGATGATCTCTCCGCTTGCCTTGATCTGTTTCACATTGGGAAGAGAGAACTTACAGGTAAGCCGCTCTCCTTTTTTAAGGACCTTCTCCATATCCAAAAGCAATCCCGTTGCACTGATATTTTCCGAACGGCAGAAAAACGATGTGTCTTTGCTGTTCCCCTCAATAGTAGTGCTGAGCAGGACCCGGTACGACTCCCTTGCTGAAATGTCCATAAGCTGCCGCGCCCGCTCCAGGAGCAGGGAGACATCGATCGGGCGTGTCAAGACCGCGTTCGCGCCGCACCGTGAGCTCCTCTCGATGTCCGAGGGGATTCCGGGGCAGATAATGATCACCGAGACCATGCGCAGCTTCCGGTCATTCCTGATCGTCGTGTAAAGCCGCTCACTCTTCATGCCGGGCATGTCCAGAGGAGCGATGATAAGGTCCGCCCCTTCCTCCCGGTGGACGGCCAGAAGCTCATCGTTCGTGGCCGCCGTGATCAGCGTAACGTCACTTCTGCCCAGGTATTCCGCATCCTTCACAAGGATCGCCTTCAACTCTTCAGCGATCAGGATTTTTTTCATGCCCGTCCTTATGATATCCGACCCGCCTTCATCGTGACGCCCCTTTTCGAAAGGCCACAATTTTTCATAGTATAACATAAAAGAACAGTCCTGCGAAGCGTCCCCGCTGCTTCATAATTAAATGTTACCGGAAGACAGTATGTAGTTATGGTTTCGGTTTTACGGTTTGAAGATTTTATTAAGCTTAATCTCCAGGGCCTTTCTCAGCTCAAAAGGGTTTAGTGTTTTATATTGTTCTTTGAG
>JBGPIG010000021.1:0-15210 GCA_041484745.1 Nitrospirota bacterium
ACATTGATACGCTCTATGCCGGTGATACAGGCGGGAACCTGTGGCGCTTCAATATTCAAGATATATCCACAACGAACTGGACCGTAAATAAAATATTCAGCGCAAATCCCGGCTATACGAACGGTGCCGCCGACAATTCTAACGGAAGAAAGATGTTCTTCGAACCTTCCGTGTTTGTCCAGCAGGATGGCAGCGTCAGGCTCTTCTACGGCACAGGAGATCGTGAGCACCCGCTGAACACCGCGGTCTTCGACAGGTTGTATGGATTGATCGACAGGGGGCAGACGACCGGGATGGGGATCAGCGAGGCCAACATGCTGGATGTGACAACTGACACCCTGCAGACAGGGAGTGTTGCCCAGGCCCAGACTGCACTCACCGCGCTTAACAATTTGACGAACTACGGCTGGTATGTACGGCTTGATCAGAGTGTCGGGGAAAAAGTGCTTGCTCCCGCGCTGGTCTTTAGCGGGGTAGTTATTTACACGACCTATTCACCGAGCACTGTTGCGAACACAGACCCGTGCCAGACCGGCAATCTGGGTACGAGCAGGGTGTATGTTGTTGACTACCGAAGCGGCGAAGCGGTGGTCAATTACGATACAACGAACGATACAACTACTCCAGCGAATACGCGGTCGCAGGCTCCTGGAGGGGGGACCCTGCTCCGCAGTGACAGGTCAAAGACGTTGGGCGGCGGCATCCCGTCAGGCGGTGTTATGGTTACCTCAAAAACCGGGAAGCCGACCTTGATGATCGGTGTCGGCGGGAGCATCGCTACCTTGAATCCTGTCAGGGCTATTGTCACCATGCCCCTCTATTGGAGGCAGAAGGTTGAATTCCAGTAAACACGAATTGGCGAGGTATTCACTCATGCGAGGAGTGAACATAGGTAAAAGAAGAGAAACATCTGAGACAGAATCCCCCGCCTCAGGGCGGGGGATTCATTGAAAGAGCACACACCTATATTATGATTACAATCATAAAAAAGCTTCTCCTCTATGGTAGTATCGCCGCGATCAGTTTTGTGGCCTGCAGTAGGGAGAACAA
Organism: Nitrospirota bacterium; assembly: GCA_041484745.1. Classification (GTDB taxonomy): domain Bacteria; phylum Nitrospirota; class UBA9217; order UBA9217; family UBA9217; genus JALNZF01. The sequence goes on from JBGPIG010000021.1 coordinate 1,051, forward strand.
AAATAGTATCATATCTGCTCCGGCCAACCCGGCTGTTCAGGGAACGCAAAGCATAATGCATTCTTCCGCGGGAACCTTGACGGTCAAGATACTGCCGGAAATGCCTACGGTAGTCTCGGACCTTAATGCCGTGGTCGCCTATACGGGCAGCGGACAGGTGGCAGAGAAATGGGAACGGAATGGCCAAATGATTGAGGGAGAAAACAGCCCTGTTCTATTTTCAAAAAAACGTTTTGTCAAGGGAGATCGGATAACGGTTACTATAACTGCTGACGGAGAATCAGCTTCAGCAACAGTGGAGATAAAAAATAGCCTGCCAGTTGTCACGTCCCTCATGTTCAGCCCGGAATTCATTTACCGGGGTGTGGATATTACGGCGTCCCCTGTCGGTTTTGATGCTGATGGCGACCTGGTGAGGTTCACCTATAAATGGTCGGTAAACGGTGAGGAACTATCAGAAATTACGCCGGTAATGCGGGGAGATCGTTTTAAAAGGGGAGACCGCGTATCTCTTGTGATTATACCCTATGATAATGAAGGTGAGGGAGTTCCGTTCATTTCCAAGCCGATCATTATCCCGAATGCGCCGCCGCATTTTGTATCGACGCCTCCGGCTGAATTTCAGGCTGAAACCTATGTTTACCAGGCGGTTGCCGAGGATCCTGATGGTGATATCTTAACGTATTCGCTTGTATCAGCTCCCCAGGGTATGACCATTGATGCCAGAACAGGCATGATAACGATGAAGATCATGAAAGAACATGCGGGTACCCATCCGATAGAAATTGTAGTTCAGGACCCCGAAGGGACAAGGGTTTCTCAACAATATTCCTTGACGTTGACTATGCCACGAGGTGAAAATGAAAAACAATAGAGCGATGACGGCACGATCTGGTTTTTCAAAAGGTTTTACCATGCTGGAGCTTCTCATCGTGATGGGCATTATGGCCACCCTTATCGGCATTGCGATACCCTCGTACATAGACTGGCGAAGGGATATAGTATACCGGAAGACATCTCGAGATATCGTCTATATGCTGAGAGAGGCGAAGAGCAGGTCGATAGCGACGAACAGACAACATCGGGTGCAATTTGATCCGACCAACAGGATGTATCGGTTGGACATGGGGAACCAGGCGATGAATAGTGCCAACTGGACCACCGTGCTGGCCTATGTTCGACTCTCTGATGATGTAACTATGCTGCCGTCAACTCCTACGATTGATTTCAGTCCCAATGGGACTGCCAACCTTCTCGTACCTGCTACGGTCAGGATTCAGACCAGGACCGGCGCCTTACGATTCACCATACAGGTAGAGAATACGGGTAGGATCTTTGTCCAGTGAAACGTATCCGATACCAGCTTTCCTGCGTTTCACACTAGCTTCGATGAAATAATTCAACCTTTTCCAAACAGCCCGCCGTCTTATCGTATATTCCTGAAAAATACTATTTCCCTCCAATTCGTCTGTCCTCTCACGTATTTGTTCGGATCATTTTCAGCAGTGTCATTGGCGAGCATTTCACGAACCCAAAAGGGTCATTCACAGTCAAGCCAGAAAAAAATGTGTGGGGCTAAATCATATTGTAAACCGTAATTATTGGTCAACCCTCCTGTGCTAAAAAAGGGTATCGAATCTCTCGAGATCAGTTAAAACAGGAGGCCAACATGCATCAGAAAAGACAGGCGTCGATGTGCTCTTTGTCGAGTATCGCAGGATTTACCATGGTGGAGGTTCTCATCGTAGTATCAGTGATCGCAGTTCTTTCCGCTCTATCGGTCCCCGTTTATGCTCAATGGCTCGGCAATGCAGAGTATCGAGCGTCTGCACGGAGCGTTCTTTATTCCTTGAGGGAGGCCAGGAGTAAAGCAATAGCCACGAACCGTGAGCACCGAGTTGAGTTTGAACCAGCCCAGAGAAAATACCGGATCACGCGGGGAAACAAATCGATCAACAGCTTCAGTTGGGATACTGTGTATGGCTGGACGGTTCTTCCTGATGGCGTAATTATGAATGCGAATATAGAAACCATTCACTTGAATGTGAATGGAACAGCGAACGGCGGCACGATAAAGATCCAGGATGCAAGCAGGACGACGAGATATGAGGTCCGCGTAGCGCGAACCGGACGGATCCACATTCCGACGGTTTTTTAAACGTGCCCTGCAATAAGCACACTAAATTACTCTGGGACCTTTATATCATGAAGTGCTTGACGAGAGAGGTCGTATTTCGTATGATATTGCTACCGTTTTGCTCGTCCTTATTGATGTAATTCACGTTGAAAAGCAATGACTATGATCTCATAGGCTGCCATTCCGTGTGCATAGAGATAATATGAAATATCCTATCATACTTGCTTCCAACTCTCCGAGGCGCAAAGACCTTTTGCGCCAGATCGGAGTTGTCTTCACATCGGATCCCGCTGATGTTGATGAATGTGTTTTGTCTGACGAAACGCCGGAGACGTACGTTGTTCGGGTCTCGCTTGACAAAGCCCGGGTTGCTGCAGCACGGGCCGCGGAGGGTATTGTGGTTGCTGCCGACACCATCGTTGTCCTTGACGATATGATACTCGGGAAACCCACAGACGACCGGGATGCCGAACGCATGCTCAGCCTGTTGTCGGGCAGGATGCACCGTGTCATCACCGCTCTTGCGGTGCTCGATGCGGCTACGGGAAAGAGCCTGACTCGCATAGCGCTAACCCGGGTCTGGTTCCGGAATCTTACGCATGAAGAGATAGGTTCATATGTGTCAACCGGAGAACCACTCGACAAGGCAGGTGCATACGGAATCCAGGAAAAAGGCGCCCTCCTGGTTGATAAGATTGAGGGATGTTATTTCAATGTGGTCGGCCTGCCCCTCTCGCTTCTCGGAGAGATGCTCGGCGATTTCGGCATCAACCTATTGTTTTGACACTGTCGTGAACGGATTCAGCATGATTGCTTTTATGTGAATCCTGCATCATATTATATTTATGCCCCGCCTTGACATCCCGGTTGTCTCATTCTAAAATAGTATAGTAACGTAGAAAAATTAAACGAGGAGATGGGTTTGCCATGTCTGCCATTCGTATCATGATAGTCGAGAGCGATCCCGGTAGGATACAGAACTTACCTGTAGTTTTGAACGGCCAGGAAGAAATGGAGATTATTTCTACTGTTTCTACGCGGGAGACCGCCATTAAACAGTTGTCAAAGGCTCCCGATATCATGATCTTAAACCCGGAAGTGCTGAAAGAGCACACCTTATCCAGATTCATCCGGTCAGTGCAGACCAAATCTCCCCGTACCCGTGTCATTCATTTCCTGAAGGAAGCGCCGGCGGATGAAAATCTGATAGCTGACATAAAAACAGGCATCCGGGGATATATCAAGACTGCTGACTCTCCAAGCATCATGGTCAAGGCGATTCGCGCTGTGTCTGAGGGAGAGATCTGGGCCGGCAGAAGGATACTCGAAAAGGCACTATCCAAACCCATGCTGTTGCCGGAGACGCTCCAGTCCCACGTACCGGGGCTTCCTCCACTTACAAACAGGGAGATGGAGATGCTTACCCTAGTGCTCCAGGGGGCATCCAACAAGGAGATCGCAGACCAGAGCAGAATAAGCGAACGAACGGTCAAAACCCACCTTTACCGGGTTTACCGAAAACTTAAAGTAAAGAGCAGAACCAAGGCGATAGCACTTCTGTCACATGCGTAAACTTTCTGCAACTCCACAAAATGAGACTATAGGTTTATTGACATCCGTCTGATTACTGCTATTCTTTTTCTATAGACTGTACTGTATACATGCTCCATATTTGATTGGAGGCTGGCGCATCTGCGGCAATCCCCCCCCCCCCAAGAAATAGTTAGATGCCGCACAAGAGATCACCAGCAAGATGCTTCCAATCACCCATGAAGAGAGGTAAAAACAGCAGGGTAATTTACATCGTGTACAGTGCAGTTATAAGGGCGTCTCGATGATACCGCGATAGGAGAAATCCTATCAAAAAAATAACCATCGGGACGCCTTGTCTTTTCTTACGAGCGGCTATCCCCGGTTCTCCGTTCTCAATTCCAGGGTCTTCCTGTTCCCTGATGCATTCTATTCCATCCTTGACGCAGTTTGAGAATGTCTGTATCATGCGAATCATGTCTGCTGCGCTCTTTCTTGCCTACCTCATAGTAATGGGAGCCGGTTACTGGCTCACATACCTCAATCTTACCTATCTGAAAGTCCGCGGCCAGTCCGTACCGCCTGAATTTCAGGCGGTCGTTGATCCCGCTCATTTGAAAAAAACATCCGATTACACGGTAGAAAAAATTCGCGTGGGATTTGTCGAATCACTGGTCGGAGATCTTATCACGATCCTTTTTCTCTTCGGTGGGGTGCTCGGTGTGTACGACCGATGGATAGCCCCCTTGATCGGTTCGTTTCTCTGGGGAGGGGCGCTGTATTTTCTCATTCTGCTCTATGCCGAGACGCTCATTGATATCCCGTTCAGCCTCTACAGAAATTTCAGGATTGAAAACCGGTATGGATTCAATACCATGACCGTGGGCCTCTGGTTTCGTGACCTCCTTAAATCATTCGCCATTGCCGCTGTTCTGGGTTCCACGGTCATCATAACCGCCCTTGCTATCATCCAATCCAGTCCTGCATGGTGGTGGCTCTGGGTCTGGGCTTTTTCTCTGATCTTCGGCATTTTCGTCATGTACATCTCGCCCTATGTCATTGAACCGCTCTTTTATAAATTTGTACCCGTGCAGGCCGAGGGGCTGGAGGGGAAAATACGCGTTCTTATGGAGTGTGCCGGGCTCAAGGTCAGCCATGTGTTTCAGGTTGACGCTTCACGGAGGAGCCGACACTCGAACGCTTACTTTACCGGCATCGGCAGGGTCAAGCGGATCGTGCTCTTCGATACGCTGATCGGGCAGATGACAGAGGACGAGATACTTGCAGTCCTCGCGCACGAGGTCGGGCATTGGAAGAAGCGGCACGTACTGAAGCGTATCCTCCTTACTGAAACGATGGCATTCTGCGGTCTGTTTTTTGCGTTTATGCTTCTTTCCGGGGACATCCTGCCGCGCTTGATCGGTCTTGCGGACGCTTCGTTCTATGCACGGATTGTCATCGTGGGGTTTTTGGGTTCTTTGGCAATGTTCCCCCTTACGCCACTATTCTCTTTTTTATCGCGAAGAGATGAGTGGGAAGCGGACCGGTTCGCCTCTGACCTTACCGGTAAGCCGGACGCCATGGCATCGGCCCTCGTGAAGCTCTCACGCGAGAACCTTTCCAACCTGCATCCTCACCCGCTCTTCGCGAAGTTCTATTATTCTCATCCTCCGGTAGTGGAGAGAATCAGGCAGTTGAAGACCGTGGTCAGGAGCTAGGAGTCACGAGTCAGCAGGATTATAATTCCACTCGTTTATCAGTTCTTTTGACCTCTGCGCGATGACTCCTCACTTCTGTTCCAGCACTTTCCGGTTGACCGCCGTTGACCTGTTGTGCTATTTTTACGTATGAAGAAACCAGGCGAAATCGCACGTCTTGAACAGAAGGTGAAGCGGCTCTCCACGCTCATCGAAGTGAACAGCATCATCAGCTCGTCGCTCAACCTGGAGCAGATCCTCGAGAACGTGATGAAGATTTCCAAACAGGTGATGAACGCAGACGCGTCGAGCCTCATGTTGATCGACGAAAAAACGAAAGAGCTTGTCTACCAGGTGGCACTCGGCAAGGTCGGCGAGATGCTCAAACAGGAGTTCCGGCTCAAGATGGGGCAGGGGATCGCCGGCACAGTCGCCGAAGAGGGGAAGCCGCTTTTGCTGGAGGACGTCTATACGCACCCGAAGTTCCATCGCGCCCACGACGATGCCACGGGGTATCGTACGAAATCGATGATCACTGTCCCGCTCAAAGTGGGTGACCGCATTACCGGTGTGGCGCAGGTGATCAACCGGCTCGACGACGAGCCCTTTGATCGAGACGACCTCGATCTGTTCCTCGCGCTTTGCAGCCTCGCGGCCATCGCCATCGAGAACGCCAAAATGCACAAGAGCCTGATGGAAAAACAGCGGCTCGTCAAGGACATGGAGTTTGCGCGGACGGTGCAAGAGAGCTTCCTCCCGCAAAATACACCGGAGATCACGAGCTATAAGTTCAGCGCCCACTACACGCCTGCCCAGGAAGTGGGGGGAGACTTTTATGACTTTATCCGCCTTGACCAAAGCCGCATCGGGATCGTGATCGGCGACGTGTCGGGCAAGGGTGTTCCCGCGGCCCTCTACATGGCGAAGCTGGGGAGCGACCTCCGGACGCTTGCCTTCACCGAGAGGGACCCGGCCACGGCGCTCTGCAAGCTGAACGATCTTCTCGCTGAACGGAGCAGGCGCGGGATGTTCGCCACGCTCCTGTATATTGTGCTCGATTCACAAAGCGCAGCGCTTACGATTTCGAACGCGGGTCATCTTCCGCCGATCATCAAGAAGGCCGATGGAACCGTGCTGAAACTTTCGACCGGGGGTGGATCGCCGCTCGGAATCCTCGCGGGCATGAAGTTCGGGCAGGAGACCGCCGTGCTCGACTGCGGCGATACCGTGGTCCTGTATACGGACGGCATTACCGAAGCTATGAATGCCGGAGAAGAGCTGTACGGATATGAACGGTTTGAAACACTGGTCCTGAACAGCACCGCGGACCCCGACGCATTAAAATCCGCGATTGTAGAGGACGTAAACAAGTTTACCGGTCTCAGCCCGCAGCATGATGATATGACCTTGGTCTGCTTCGGAGCGATCACCTAGCAAAAGATGAAGGACGACGGATGAAGGACGAGGGACGACAGACGAAGGACGTTGTAACGCTTACCGTGCCGAGCCATCCGAAATACCTTTATGTGATACGGAGCGCGCTCTATCCTGTCGTGAGCGATGCCGGCTTTTCAAAAAAAGAGACCGGCAGGATCATCCTGGCTGTTGATGAAGCCTGCTCAAATATCATCAAGTATGCTTACGAAGGCGACCATTCCCAGACGATGACCCTGAACGTGTTCATCGAACAAGATAAGCTCGTGATAGAGCTTCGGGATTTTGGCAAGAAACCGGATGTTTCACAGATAGCTCCCCGGAAGCTCGATGATGTCCGGCCGGGGGGTCTCGGCACGCACTTTATGGCCGAGGTATTCGACAAGGTCGAGTATGATACCGGTTGTGATGCAGGAACAGTGCTGACCCTGGTGAAAGAACGACGGTAGCTGCGGGAAAGGTTTTATATGAAGGTAGATATTGTTACCGAGAAGATTGATGCCGGATTTCTGGTGAAGCTGAAAGGCGATGTGGACATGAATACGTCTTCGGACGTGAGGAATGCCCTGACCGAGGTCTTCAGGCAGGGTTCGTCGGGCATGAAGGCCCTCCTCATTGACCTTTCTCAGGTGCGGTATATGGATAGCTCCGGCATCGCAACGCTGATTGAGTGCATGCAGAACTGCATGAAAAAAGGGGCACGGTTCAGGCTGTTCGAGTTGAGCCCACCGGTTAGAGACGTTTTCGAGCTCGCGCGGCTTGCAAGCGTGTTCGAGATCTTCTCAACGATCGACGATGCGAAAACAGGGCTGTAGCAATTGCGGCTCATGCGGGTCAGGTAGGGAGGTAAGTGAAAAATCTATCCGGTTATCTCGGCAGGATGTTTATCATGTTCCTTCAGGACCTGTCGAGCATGTATTACCTGTTCCGTGAGACCCTCGCCCAGTCCATCGTTCTGTTAGCGGACCGCAAAAAACGCAAGCAGGCCAGGCTGCTCACGTACGTGGACGAGATCGGCGCCCAGTCGCTGCCGCTTGTTCTTACGGTCTCCGCGCTCCTCGGCATTGCACTGACCGTCATTATCTCATTTCAACTGAAGGAAGTCGGCGGATACGGCTACATCCCGGGATTCGTCGCTGTTGCCATATTCCGGGAAATGGCGCCGCTTATTACCGCAGTCATCGTCGCAGGCAGGGTGGGTGCCGCGTTCACTGCGAGGATCGGAACGATGAAGGTCATGGAGGAGATCCTTGCTCTCGAGACCATGGCGATCAATCCGGTACGGTTCATTGTGGTCCAGCGCTTTATCGGCCTGTTCCTCTCGCTGCCGGCGCTCACCATTCTGGCGGGATTCACCTCCCTGTTCGGCAGCTTCCTGTTCTGCTCCATGCGGATCGGTATCCCGCCGGACACGTATATACGGGAGACGCTTGATGTGCTGACGTTCACCGACGTATATTCCGGCATGGTCAAGTCCGCAGTCTATGCCGTGGTGATCGCGATGATCGGATGCTACCGCGGGCTGGCTGTGGATGGGGGAGCGGAGGATGTGGGTAAGGCGACCATGCTTTCGGTCGTCACGTCCACGCTTACGATCATTATTTTCGACACGGTCATGACCGCTGCGTTCTACGGATAATACCAGAGTATGATTAAGGTACAGGGAATAACAAAACAATACAACGGCCGATCGGTGCTGAACGGTGTCGACTTTACCGCCGAACGCAAAAAGATCACGTACATTTTCGGCACGAGCGGCGGAGGGAAGAGCACGCTGCTCAAGATCCTTATCGGTGCGCTCAAACCGGATGCGGGTGATGTCCTTTTTGGTGAGACGAACATCGCGAAACTCGAGGGCAGGGAACTGGACCCGTTCCGAAAAAAGATCGGCATGCTGTTCCAGCACGGTGCGCTCCTGAACTCGCTCACGGTCGGCGAGAACATTGCGCTTCCGATGCGGGAGCACACTTCCCTTGACGACAATATCATCGCGATCATGGTCAAAATGAAATTGGAGCTTGTGGGGCTCCGCGACTTCGAACAACTGCTCCCCGGGCAACTCTCCGGCGGAATGCAGAAGCGGGTGGCGCTGGCCCGCGCGCTTGCGCTCGACCCGGAAGCTATTTTTTTCGACGAACCGACGTCGGGGCTCGACCCCATTGTAGCGTCGGTCATCACAAAACTGATCGCGGACCTGAATCGGCTCCTGGGCATCACGTGCATCGTCGTGACCCATGCGGTGGGGGAGGCGATGCGGATCGCCGACCGGATCGTCATCCTCTACATGGGTAAAGTGCTGGCCGAAGGCACGCCGCAGGAGATACGCGAAAGCGCCAGCCCGCTTGTTCAACAGTTCATCACCGGCAGTCCTGACGGTCCGATCTCGTTCCATGCGTCGAGCAAGGACTTCCGGGAAGACCTGCTGGTGCAATGAAGCACCGGGAACGTTGGAATTCAATCCTGAATATGATACGAGGTCACCTGTATGGAATACCGTCGCAGTGAAATCAGAGCGGGGATCTTTCTTCTCATCTCATTCGTGGTCCTGGCGGTCATGGTCTTCGCCGTGAGCGATATCCAGAGCCTTTTCAAGAATAAAAGAGAAGTGACAGCCCTGTTCCTGTTCAGCGACGGCATTGAGAAGAATGCGCAGGTGCGGCTGTCGGGTATCAAGATCGGCAAGGTCGTCGACGTCCGAGTGATGCCGGAGCAAGGCGATAAAGTAGCGCTTACGCTGTCCGTATTCAGCGATATTGTACTGAAGCAGGACACGAAGGCCGCGATCAAGTCTCTGGGGCTTGTGGGCGGAAAATATGTGGAACTGACCGGTGGTTCACCGCAGGCGCGCGTGCTTGAGCCGGGCGCCATGATCATAGGCGAGGAATCGTTGAAGCTGGATGACCTGACCAAGGCCGCTCTCGATGTCGTCGGAAAGCTCAAGAACATCGCGACCAACCTTGACCGGTTGCTTGGTGATCCTGCGTTGACCAAGTCCATTAAGACCACAATCCGGAACCTCCAGGATGTCTCGACGAACATCCGGGAAGTTTCCTCGGATGTCAAGGTAATGACGTCGAGCAAGGAGGAGGTCGCCCAAACCCTCAAGAACCTTCCCGAGCTGTTGAAAAAGATCGATGAGAGTGCGAACAACCTTAAGGCGATCACCGAGAAGAGTGATAAACTGGTGGGAGAAAATAGAAAAAACATCGACGACATGATCGACCATTTCAAGGAAATGGGCAAGAACCTCGAGCAAATGACGGAAGACGTTAAGAAGGCCCCCTGGAAATTGATCAGGAAGCCGTGATTCTAAAGAAGAGCATTTAACCACAGAGGGCGCAGAGGAAAAGCTGGGGATATACTGACCACGCCGTGCTTCAGCTTTCAATCTTATACTCAGTGCTCTCGTTGTTGAAAGTAATGGAAAAAATGTGGCATAGGTAAAATGAGCAACGCAGAGGGTAAGGAAAGACAGGGTTGTATTTGTTTCCTAAAATTCTGGATGTTCTCCGGGTCCTCTGTGGTTAGATTTTGACATTACGCACATCGGAAAAGGAGTCTGCATGTCAATTCAGGCAATTAAAGGCGTAAAGGACGTGATGCCGGAGGATATGCCTGCATGGCAACACCTCGAGGCAACAGCGCGGAAGCTCTTTGAGGACTATGGCTTTGCCGAGATTCGCGTCCCCATTTTTGAGTATACCGAACTGTTTGCCCGGAGCATCGGGACGTCAACGGACATCGTCGAGAAGGAGATGTACACGTTTGAAGACCGGGATGGCAGAAAGATCACGCTCCGGCCGGAGGGGACCGCCGGTGTTGTCCGGGCATTTGTCGAACATAAACTGTATGCCGATTCCCCGCTCTCGAAACTCTATTATATGGGCCCCATGTTCCGGCATGAGCGGCCGCAGAAGGGTCGCTACCGCCAGTTCTATCAAATCGGGGTGGAGGCGCTCGGGATCGATCACCCGCACGTCGATATCGAGATCCTGGCAATGCTCCAGAGTCTTTTCTCGAGAATCGGCGCCACGGGTCTGACGCTGCAGATCAATTCCCTTGGTGATAGCGCGTGCAGGGGGACGTACCGCGATGCGCTCAAACGCTATCTCTCCGCAAAGCTTTCCACGCTGTGCGCGGATTGCCAACGTCGGTACGAGACCAACCCCCTGCGTGTTCTCGACTGTAAGATTGATGCGGATAAATTTTCCGACTCGCCGATCATGCTTGACTACCTCTGCGATCCGTGCAAAAAGCATTTTGAGACTGTGGAACAGGGGCTCCGGAAGCTCGGGATACCCTTTGAGGTCAATCCCCGTCTGGTACGAGGACTGGATTACTACACCCGCACCACGTTCGAGCTGGTAATGGGGCATATGGGCGCGCAGAACACGGTGGCCGCGGGAGGCAGGTACGACGGACTGGTCCACGAGATCGGCGGTCCGGCGACGCCCGGGATCGGTTTTGCGCTCGGGGTCGAGCGGGCAATCTCGCTGATGGACACCACAAACGTGGCATCTCCCCGGCCCGCGCTGTTTCTTGCCGCACTGGGGGCCGAAGCGGTCTCGCTCGCTCTTCCCCTGGTCCATTCCCTCAAGTCCTCCGGTATCCGTGTTGATACGGATTACACCGGCGCAAGTCTCAAAAGCCAGATGAAAAAAGCGGACAAGTCCGGCGCTGGGCATACCCTGATCATCGGTGAACAGGAAATGAAAAACGGGAACGCGATCCTTCGCAACATGCTGACGAAGGAACAATCGGAGATCATGCTTGCGAATATCGTTCAAGAGTTAAAGTCCTTATTTGCGGTCAAGAGATGAACGAAGAATGATGGTCTCGTCAGAAGTCGAATTTAACCGCTGAGGCACAGTAGCCTTCAAAAGAAAAGCGGCCATTGAGGGAAACACGCAGGAAAATCCTTGTAGTCCTTATTATTTCAAAGTGCATTTCTCCGCGCCTCTGTGGTAGATCATGACTTATTTCGAATGGAGTTTGGAATGAGAGTAGGCGTAATTTCCGACACCCATGTGCCGGCCATCATGCCGGCCTTGCCGTCGGTAATATTCGATATTTTCCAAGGCGTGGACCTTATTCTCCACGCCGGAGACATTGTCGAACTGTCCGTGCTTGACGAACTCGGGACCATTGCTCCGGTGGAGGCGGTTGCCGGTAATATGGACGGTCCCGATATTCAACTCAAACTCCCGTCTAAAAAGGTCTTGTCTCTCGGCGCCTTTTCCGTCGGCCTGATTCATGGCAAGTACCGGATCGATGTCCAGAAAGAGATGATCAGAAAAGAGTTCGATACCGTCGACCTTATCGTATACGGTCATTCTCATACGCCGTTCTGGGGGACAGTGGGCGGCGTCTATTATTTGAACCCCGGAAGTCCGACCGACAAACGGCATGCGCCGTATAATTCTGTCGCTCTTCTCGATGTCGGGCTTGAGCTCAAGGCCGAAATCATAAAAATATGAGCCTTCCCCGAAGATAACGGACCGAATCCAAGCGTTGCTCTGTCCCCTCATGCGTCCGGATCACTCTCTCTGATATTCACGAATTGGTTTTAAGTTGCAAAGGTGGAACATTTATGATATTTTTAAAAACATATGGCGATTGAAAAAATAAAATTCGGCACTTCCGGATGGCGCGGGGTGATCGCGGATGATTTTACCTTCAGCAGAGTGCGGGTGGTCACGCAAGCGATTGCCGATCACCTTGCAGCGCAGGGCCTGAAAGAGAAGGGTGTAGTCGTGGGGTACGATACGCGGTTCATGTCCGAGCGGTTCGCTGCCGAGGCAGTGAAGGTCTTCGCCGCGAACAGCATCCGCTCTTTTCTATCGAACCGGGACGTTCCTACGCCGGCGGTCGCTTTCGATATCATCCGCAGAAAGGCCGCGGGAGGCATCAATTTCACCGCCAGCCATAATCCGCCGGAATACAACGGTCTTAAGTTCTCTTCTGCTTGGGGCGGACCCGCCTTGCCTGAGACCACCAAAGATATAGAAACGCGTGCGAATGCGCTCATCGATAAAAATTCCATCGTTTTTTTGACGCTGATCGAAGCCAAGCAGAGGGGTCTGGTGGACGATGTCGATCTTCGCAAGGCCTATCTCGATGATCTCAGGAAGAAGATCGATTTTGATCCGATTAAAAAAGCAAAACTCAAAATTGCCGTTGACCTGCTCTATGGGACGGGAAGGGACTATCTGGACAGCGTGCTCAGGGACGCGGGCTGTGCCGTCACGGTGGTGCACGGTCATCGCGATGCACTGTTCGGAGGCCGCTCACCGGAACCGTCGGAAGAGAACCTTGCGGAACTGGCCGCGGTGATGAAAAAAGGACGCTTCGATATCGGTCTGGCCGTCGATGGAGACGCCGACCGATTCGGGATCATGGATCCCGACGGGACGTACATCAACCCGAACCAGGTCCTCGCCCTGGTTCTGGATTATCTCTGCCGCACGCGGGGATGGAAAGGCGGCGCTGCGCGCTCCATTGCCACGTCACACCTCGTTGATGCCGTCGCGAAGAAGCACGGCATCGAGGTCTATGAGACGGGGGTCGGATTCAAGTTCATAGGCGACCTGCTCGTGCAGGGCAAGATCATCTTTGGCGGCGAGGAAAGCGCCGGCATGACCATTAAGGACCATGTCCCGGAAAAAGACGGAATCCTGGCGTGCCTTCTGGTCGCTGAGATGGTATCGAGTGAGCGAAAAACGATCAAGGAGCAGCTCAAGCGGCTCTATAAAGAGGTGGGGACGATCCTGAACGACCGCATCAATATTCGCCTGACGGAAGCGAACCGCAAAGCGGTCGGAGAACGGCTCAGTCTGCCGGTCAGCGAACTCGGTGGCCTGCGGGTCAAGGGTAAGAAGACCACTGCCGACGGGACCAAGTACATGCTCGAAGACGACAGCTGGGTCCTCATGCGTGCGTCGGGCACGGAGCCGGTGGTCAGAGTGTACGTTGAAGCGGGGTCTGAAGATAAGGTCAGGGACCTCATGGATGCCGGCAGGAAGTTCATTTTGGGATAATTCGTAATGAGTAATTGGTATTTTTAGAAACAGTGGGGGAGGTTCCATGAGCGAGATCATCGATGTATATGCGCGCGAGGTACTGGATTCACGGGGCAACCCGACGGTAGAAGCGGATGTCATTCTCGAGAGCGGGGCACTGGGCCGCGCCATTGTGCCGAGCGGCGCATCAACGGGTGAGCGCGAGGCGCTCGAGCTCAGAGACGGCGGTACGCGCTACCTTGGCAAGGGTGTCCAGAACGCGGTGAACAACGTGATCGAGGTGATCGGTCCCGCTGTCATGGGCATGGATGCCGTTGAGCAGGCGGTGATCGACCGGACCATG
>JBGPIG010000022.1:0-15074 GCA_041484745.1 Nitrospirota bacterium
CGCTGGCCGCTTAAAGCAAAAACCGAGCACGGGGCAATTCTCATGCACGTGGACCCGCGCTTTACCCGCACCTCCGCCCTGTGCGACATCCATGTCCCGATCCGCGCGGGAACGGACATCACATTTCTGGGCGCTATCATCAGCCATGTTATCAACAGCAAGCGCTGGAATACGGACCCCTTCTTCAGGGAATACGTGGCCAACTACACGAACGCGGCAACCCTCGTGAATCCGGACTTCAAAGACACCGAAGACCTGAACGGCCTCTTTTCCGGCATGTCCGAGGACGGCAAGGCGTATTCGAACGCCACCTGGTCCTATCAACGGAATCCCGCGCCTGCGCCGTCGGTGACTGAAGCGAAGACCTTCACCGATCTTCTGCTGCAGAAAATACCGGGCAGGCCCAAGACCGATCGTACGCTCAAGGACCCGCATACGGTGTTTCAGATTGTGAAGAGACATTACAAGCGATACACGCCCGAGATGGTCGAAAAGATCTGCGGTTGCCCCAAAGAAAAATTCCTCCAGGTGGCAGATACGCTGCTCAATAACTCGGGCCGGGACAAAACGTCGAATATCGTCTATGCCGTGGGCTGGACCCAGCATACGGTAGGCGTGCAGATCATCCGCACAGCCGGTATGCTGCAGGCGCTGTTGGGCAATATCGGAAGACCGGGCGGCGGCGTGCTGGCGCTCCGCGGCCACGCTACGATCCAGGGCTCGACGGATATCGCGACGCTCTACCATTCGCTTCCGGGATATCTCAACATGCCTGACGCCAGGAAGAACCACGACACATTCAAGGACTTTATCCTGACCGAGTCCGTCCCGCTTTCGACGAGCTACTGGGGCAATTATCCCAAGTTCGCCGTGTCCTACTTCAAGGCCCAGTGGGGTGATGCGGCAACAAAGGAGAACAATTACGGCTACGATTACCACCCCAAGATCACTGGCGATCATTCCCATCTGCCCATGTTCGTCGATATGATGGACGGAAAAATAAAGGGCTTCTTCGTCATGGGCCAGAATCCGGCTGTGGGCGGCCAGAACGCACGCTTCCAGCGCAAGGCCCTGGCCAAACTGGACTGGATGGTGGTGCGTGATTATTTCGAGACCGAGACTTCGGCTTTCTGGCGCAACTCCCCGGAGGTCACGGAAGGGGAGGTGAAGTCTTCGGACATCAAGACCGAGGTCTTCTTCCTTCCCGCCGCCATGGTGTCTGAGATGGAGGGGTCTTTCACGAACACCCAGCGCCTGCTGCAGCAGCATGAGAAGGCGGCCGACCCTCCCGCTGACGCGCGGAGCGACGTCTGGTTTACGTACAGGCTGGGCAAGCAGCTGAAAAAAATGTATGCCGATTCGACAACGGACCGCGATTGGGCGATCAAGAACCTTTTCTGGGAGTACGATCCGGAGCCCGCGGAGGTCGCCGGCTTCCGCATCAAGGACGAGCCTTCGGCGTACAAACTCCTGAAGGAGATCAACGGTTACAACTGGTCGGACAAAAAGCCGCTGCCCTCGTTTGCCAATCTTAAAGAAGATGGCACCACCGTGTGCGGCGCCTGGATCTACACCGGCGTTATCCCCGAGGAAGGTGTGAACAAGGCCAGGAACCGCCACGGTGACGACTGGATCTCTCCCAATTGGGGCTTTGCCTGGCCCGCAAACCGCCATATCATGTACAATCGCGCTTCGGCGGACGTGCAGGGAAGACCCTGGTCCGAGAAGAAGAAGCTCGTCTACTGGGACCCGAAGGGAGAGTTCAAGGACCCGACCGGCAAGATCATCATCGGCAAATGGGTCTCTCCGTCAGGCGAGGGCATCGATTTCCAGCCGACGAAGGCGCCGAATTTCCGCGGCAAGGACAATGGCATTGCTTTCGACTGGCTTTCGGGAAACGATCCCTTCATTATGCGCGCGGACGGCAAGGCCTGGCTCTTTGCTCCGGCGGGCCTGGTGGACGGCCCGCTGCCCGCGCACTACGAACCCTACGAGTCTCCGGTCCAGAACCTGCTGTACAAACAGCAGGCGAACCCGGTGGCGAAGACCTGGAAGATCCCGGGAAATCCTTATCATGACGTTGCGGACCCGAAGTATCCCATTGTCGTGTCAACGTACCGTCTGACGGAGCATCATCTGACCGGAGTTATGACGCGCTGGCTGCCGTGGCTCGCGGAACTGATGCCCGAGCTCTTCTGCGAAATCTCTCCCGAGCTCGCCGCGGAGAAGGGCATCAAGAACGCCGAGTACATGACCATCGAGACCGCGCGCGGCAGGATCCAGGCAAGAGCGCTCGTGACACGGCGCATGCGGCCGTTCTTAATCAACGGCAAGACGGTGCATGAGATCGGCCTGCCCTGGCACTGGGGCTGGCAGGCACAGGCCGCAGGCGATGTGGTGAATAACCTGAGCGCGCTCGTTGCCGACCCGAACGTGACGATCCACGAGGGCAAGGTCTTCACCTGCAATGTTCAAGCAGGCAAGAGAGGAGGCGCCGCGTAATGACAAAGGGAATGTTCGTAGACACCTCGATCTGCACCGGCTGCAAAGCCTGCCAGGTCGCGTGCAAAGAATGGAACGGACTGCCGGGCGAGCCCTCGCATTTCCACACGGTGCCCGATCGGCCTTATCGGGTCGCCAAGAACTTCACGGGAAACTCCTACGATAATACGGGAAACCTCTCGGCCACGGACTGGCGTCACGTGCGCTTCATCGAGCAGTTCAATGAAAACCGCACCGAGGCGCGCTGGCTCTTTGCAAGCGACTCCTGCAAGCACTGCAACGACGCCGGGTGTCTGAACGCCTGCCCGGTTAAGGCGATCGTCAGGACCGACATGGGCAATGTGAACGTCCAGCAGGACGTCTGCATCGGGTGCAAGTACTGCATTCCCTCCTGTCCGTACGGAGTCATCTCCTTCAGCGAGCAGACCGGCACGGTGCACAAGTGCACGCTCTGCAATGATCGTATCCACAATGGTCTGGGCACAGCATGTGCCAAGGCATGTCCCACGGGCTCGATCTCTTTCGGTGAAGTTGCGGAATTGAAGAAAAATGCGGATGCGCGGCTCGCGCAGCTGAAGAAACTGGGCCTCGCAAATGCAAACATCTACGGATACAACGAAGCCGGCGGTTTGAACGTATTTTACCTGTTTATCGATGACCCGTCCGTTTATGGCCAGCCGAAGAACCCCGTGGTACCTCAACGCCGGCTGTTCAGGTCCGCCGCCCTGACGGTGGTCACGGCCATCGCCGTTGCCGCGGCGGCAATCATCAGCTTCCGCGAGCGGGGCCAGCAGAAGAACAAGGGGGTGAAGCCATGAGCCCGGAATCGCAAGCTCCTCACTGGGAATGGTACTACATTGCGATGTACTTCTATATCGGCGGCATCTCGGCGGGCGCATACTTTATCGGTTCGCTGGTGGAACTGCTGGGAAAGGACAGGCTTCGCGAGGTCAGCAGGGCCGCTTATTACCTTGCGTTCCCGTTGATCTGCATCACTCCCGTTCTCCTCATCGCGGACCTGGGCCGTCCCTTTCGTTTCTGGCATCTGTTTTATTACACAAAGGACGGCGTCCCCTACATGAACTACACGTCGCCTCTTTCTGTCGGAACCTGGGCGCTCCTCATCTACAGCATCATGTCGTTCCTGTCGTTCATGAACATGCTTGTCGCGGACGGAAAACTGACGTCGCCGTTCATAAAGAAGCTTCACGATATCTTCAGCCGAATCCCTCACAAGGTATACACGGCTGTCGGATCATTTTTTGGTTTCTTTGTCGCAGGTTACACCGGTGTGTTGTTGAACACCACGTCGAGGCCGCTGTGGGAGGCGACGGACCCCGTGATCGGCGCTCTCTTCATCGCGTCCGCCGCATCGACCGGCGCCGCTGCCATAGCAGTGGTCATGGCATGGCAGAACATACAGGCTGAGGAGGCCTTTAACCGCATCGAAGTTTTTGACCGCACGGCACTGATCATTGAGTTTGTTCTTATCGCGCTCATGGTTGTCGTCGCTGGACAGTATGCCCGTCCGCTCGTCACGGGGTTCTACGGCATTCTGTTCCTCGGAGGGACCGTAGTGCTCGGGATCATCATCCCCCTGTGGCTCGGCTGGTCCGGCCGCAGGCCGGGATCGGCGTTCAATCCCGTTATGCTGAATGCGGTGCTCGTTCTCTTCGGCGGCGCTCTGCTTCGCATCAGCCTGGTGCAGGCAGGGCAGATGAAATGACGGGCAACAATGGCGGGTAAAGGCATCTGAGACAAGGGCCATGCAAATTGCGCCTTGGAACGAACAGGGTAATGAGGAGACAGTCATGAAAATGGACAGGAGAGATTTTATAAAATTAATGGGTATAGGGAGCGCGGTCCTTGTATTAGGACCGGATGGTTTATCAACTGCCGCAGATATGAAAGCGAACAAGGATGATTTTCTGTTTGTCCAGTTATCGGACGCGCATTGGGGATTTGGCGACGCGAAGATCAACCCCGATTTTGCGGGAACGCTGAAAAAATCAATAGCAGCGGTCAACAGCATGAACATTCCGCCTGACTTCGTCGTTTTCACCGGAGATATTACCCATTCGACGGACGATCCCAAAGAACGAAGGAAACGCATGTCCGAAGCCCGCGAGATCATCAGCGGCCTGAAGGTGAAAAATATCAAGTTCATGGCAGGAGAACATGATGCCGGACTGGATAACGGTGAGGCTTTCCAGGAGTATTTCGGGAAAACACACTATACCTTCGATCACAACGGGGTCCATTTTATCGTCATCGATAACGTTTCTGATCCAACATCGAGCATCACGGACCCTCAGCTGCAATGGCTCGGCGATGAGCTGAAAAAGATGGATAAAGACTCCAGGATCGTGGTGTTGACGCACCGCCCGCTCTTTGACCTGTACCCGAATTGGGACTGGTGGACCCGAGACGGGGCCAAAGCCATCGACCTCCTCATGCCGTATAAAAATGTTACCGTCTTGTATGGGCATATTCATCAGGAACATCATCATATGACAGGCACTATCTCGCACCATGCAGCAAGGGGCCTGATGTTTCCTTTGCCTGCGCCGGGCTCGGTCCCGAAGCGTGTGCCGCTCCCCTGGGACCCCGCCGCTCCCTATAAAGGACTGGGTTACCGGAGCGTCCAGGCAAAAACGGATAACAGGGAGTATGTCATAACCGAATTCCCGGTCCAGAAAGGGTAGAGCAATGAGGGCGTCAACAATCGTGATCATGATTCTTGCTCTGTTCATGCTGGCAACCCCTGGTGTCGTCGTGTCTGCCACGGACCAGGCTGAACAGCCGGAGCAGGTGATCAAGATCACGGCAAAGAAATTTGAATATTCCCCGAACGAAATCAAAATCAAAAAGGGAGTTCCGGCGGTTTTTGAGTTTACGTCGCTCGACAGGGTTCACGGATTCACGGTCCCCGATCTGGGAGGCATACGCGCGACGATTGAACCCGGTAAAACGACACGCGTAACCGTCGTCGCACCAAAGGCCGGGACCTATGAATTTCACTGCGACCTTTTTTGCGGGGACGGTCATGAAGGAATGACCGGCAAGATTATCGCGGAAGACTGAATAAAAATTATGATCAATACCGTATCCAAGATGCCCCTTTATCTAACTATGACCAGTGCGGTTCATGATCCCATAGTTCTGCGTCTTCGCGAACTCAGGCACCAGCGGCCGGAACTGATCGAACTTGCCTGCGTGTACGAGGCCATTCTGCCGATCGTTCGCGACGCCGACCTCCCGGTAAGCGAGATCCCCTTATCGCGGGAGCAAGCGCTGGAGAAAATGGCGAACGGGCTTCCGCTTCTCAGCGGCGTCGACCTTGCTGTTGACGTTGATGCAGTGCGGCAGCTTATGATCAAGCTTGCAGGAGCAATGGAAAATGTTCGCGGGAATGATCAGCCTTTTATGTTCCGGCTGCCTTGGTTTTCATCAGCTCCTGCGTCCGATTCCGCAGTGCATCGGATCCGCCGGAGTTTGGAGCAAAACACCCTGAACGTCGGTGAACTCCTGGTGCATACTGCCGGCGGCGATGACAGCGCAATACGTTCAGAAGTGAGCAGACTGGACCTTGACAGGGACCTCCTGCGGACCATAACACAACATGCGCTCAAGCCCGCGCTCCGTGTTTGGAGCAGGCAATTCGCTTCACTTGGCGCGGGCGCAACGTGGACTAAGGATTTATGCTTCGTGTGCGGTGCGAATGCGGCGCTGGCGGAGCTTCAGGGCAATGACCAGGAAAAACACGCGCGGTGCGGGTCATGCGGTTCGGACTGGACACTGCCCCGTCTCCAGTGTGCTCTTTGCGGGAACACGGACTATCGAACGGTCACCCACGTGTACGCCGGGGATAAGCGTGAGCGGATGCACCTGGAGGCATGCGACAAGTGCCGAGGCTATCTGAAGGTCATTGCCGCATTTTCTCCCACGCCGGCTGAAATGCTTGCCGTAGAGGACCTCGCCACGTTGCATCTGGACTACATAGCGCAAGAGAGGGGATATAGGGCAAAGCTTCGTCCCCCGTCATATAGTACGTTTCCCATCGGCCAATAGCGCTTCTCACGGATGAAAGCCCGGGCACTCATCCGTTTCGGGCCCGAAGTAAATATTCTCTCCCGTCGCAATGCATTCCTCCGGCCGGCTGGATCTCAATAATTCCTTATCAAGAGCAAGTGTGCTCCCTCCTGAACTGACTTCCTGATACTTTATTATGAAACAACACCAAAGCAATCCTGATTAGAAATCCTGTGCTATACTTAGACTTAGATTAGCATAGGTCCACGAGGCGCTCACCGTGAGGCCCCTTGGAACAGCGCAAGGCGGTGTATACATCCTATGAGCACGGAATACATAATACGGAAAGGAGCAACAATCGGGGTGGTATTTGCAGTCCTGGTCTTCTCTGGTTGTGCAGTCGGACCTGAATACAAGCCTCCCGATGCCCCGAATGCAAAAGCGTATTACGAGGAAGAGCTTCCGCGGGAGACCGCCGGATTTCCGGGAGCGGCGGGTCCGGCCCAACGGTTCAATCCGGGAAAGGACATCCCGGCGGAGTGGTGGAGCCTGTTCCAATCGGACCAGCTCGACCGCCTGATCCGCGAAGCCCTTGATCGTAATCCCTCCCTTACTGCGGCGCAGGCGACGCTGCGGCAGGCCCAGGAAAATCTGAGGGCGGTCGTGGGCAGCGCGCTCTACCCGAGTGTGAATGCAAACGCATCGGCATCGCGACAGAAGATATCCGGCGCGGCATTCGGGCAGCCGAACAACAACTTCAGTCCCTTTACCCTATTTAATGCATCAGTCCAAGTATCATATGCCCTCGACTTTGCCGGAGGAGCGCGTCGCGAGCAGGAAGCATTACAGTCCCAGGTTGATTTTCAGGGGTTCCAACTCGAAGGGGCTTATCTCACCATAGCGGCCAATATCGTGACCACGGCGGTAAGGGAAGCATCGTTACGAGCCCAGATGACTGCCTTACGGGAGATCACCGTGTCCGAAGAAAAACAGTTTGCGGTCATCGAACGTCAATTTCAACTGGGTGCGGTCTCCCGGGCCGACGTTCTTGCCCAGAGCGCCCAGCTGGCGCAAACGCGGGCCGCGCTGCCGCCGCTGGAAAAAACCCTGTTCCAGACCCGTCATCAGCTGGCGGTCCTGGCCGGAAAAATGCCGGGCGATTCGTCGGCAATGCCGATGTTCGAGCTTGACATGCTGCACCTGCCGCTGGACCTGCCGGTGAGCCTGCCGTCCTCGCTCGTTCGTCAGCGTCCGGACATACGCGCGAGCGAATCGCTGTTGCATGCGGCAAGCGCACAGATCGGCGTTGCAACGGCGAACATGCTGCCGCAGATTAACTTGAACGGCAGCTACGGTTCGGAAGCGATACGGACCGGAGCGCTCTTTACGGCGGGTTCCGGCGTCTGGAGCTTCGGCGCGGGTCTGGTGCAACCGCTATTCCACGGCGGTGAATTAACGGCGCGAAAGCGCGCCGCCGAGGCGGCATACGATCAGGCTGCGGCACAGTATCAGGCCACCGTGCTGCAGGCTTTTCAGAATGTGGCGGATGTCCTGCGTGCGCTGGACGCCGATGCAAGGATATTGAAGGCGGAGACGGAGGCCGCGGCGGCAGCGGAAGAATCGTACGAGCTGACGCAGAAGCAGTTCTCCCTCGGCGCGGTCAACTATCTTTTGCTTCTGAATGCACAGCGCCGGTATCAGCAGGCACGGATCAGCCTGGTCCAGGCCCAGGCGACCCGGTATGCCGATACAGCGGCGCTGTTCCAGGCGCTCGGAGGAGGATGGTGGAACCGCGGTGCGAATTCAGGCGCCGGGGTGGTCTCAATAATAAAGAAGGACTGATGATATACCTGCGGCGGCAGGAGGGGCAGGCTAGGGGAAATTAGATCGAATAGACCCTATCGAAATCGGAGGAGACGGCTCTATGAAAAAGAGAATGGTTATCATGCTGGCTATTGTCAGCATTGTATTCGGAGGTATCTTCGGCGTGAAGGCGGTCAAGGCCAGGATGTCGCAAAAATACATGTCCTTCAAGCAGCCGCCTGCTGCAATAACCGCGTTGAAAGTGACTCAACAGCCCTGGCAGCCGCAGATCAAAGCAGTGGGGAGCCTGCGGGCTTATCGTGGTGTGGACGTGACAAGCGAAATAGCGGGACTAGTGCGGGAGATTAGGTTCAAATCAGGACAGCAGGTCAAGGAGGGGATGGTGCTGGTGCGACTGAATGCCGATGCGGACATTGCACAGCTCCGCGCGTTCCAGGCATCCGCTGATCTGGCGAGTACGACCCTGGCGCGGGATAAAAAACAGTTTGCCGTGCAGGCCGTAAGTCAGGCAGCGCTCGATGCCGAGGAAGCCGACCTCAGAAGCAAAACCGCCGGGGTGGCGCAGCAGCGGGCTCTGGTCTATAAAAAGACCATCCGCGCGCCTTTTTCCGGACGTCTCGGCATCAGCACGGTCAATCTTGGGCAATATCTTAATCCCGGGGAAAAGATCGTAACGTTGCAGCAGCTTGATCCTCTTTACGTTGATTTTTACCTTCCGCAGCAGGAACTGTCTCGCGTAGCAAGGGGACAGGCCGTGACGATAACCACGGACTCTTTTACCGGCCGTTCTTTTAAGGGCAAAATTACGACCATCAATCCGAAGGTCGACCAGGATACGCGAAACTTTCAGGCAGAGGCGTTGATAGCGAATTCCGATCACGTTCTGCTTCCCGGGATGTATGCCGTCGTCGATGTCAGGGCAGGCGCAGTACAGCGCTATCTGACGGTGCCGCAGACCGCGGTCACCTATAACCCCTACGGCAATACGGTCTTCATCGTGAAGGAACAAGGAGCCGGCCCGGAGGGCAAAGCGCAGCTGACTGCGCAGCAGGTCTTCGTTACGGTCGGTCCAACGCGCGGCGACCAGGTGGCACTCCTGACCGGTGTGCAGGACGGGGACACGGTGGTCACGAGCGGCCAATTGAAGCTGAAGAACGGGAGTCCGGTGGTCATCAATGATAAGGTGCCGCCCGCGAATGAGGAAAAACCGGAACCGGAGGATGAGTAGGAGGGTGACAATTCCCAAGCAAGAATGCCGAAACTCTAAACAGTAACAATATTGATATCAGCAAATAAGAATTTTTATCATTCGATATTGCTTAGTTACTTATAAGTCAAATTCTTCGCAAAAAGGAAAGGATATTTTTCACCACAAAGGCACCAAGACACTAAGAAGGTCCTTAAGATTAACGGGTTAATCAAACCCGAACTTATTCAAGCATTTCTTCGTGCCTTGGTGTCTTCGTGGTAAATTTTGGTTCCGTCTTGTCGGGTTAGGATTTTTAACTTCGGATTTCGGATGTTAGGGAGAATGACGTATGCATTTCACCGATCTTTTCATAAAACGTCCTGTGCTCGCAACGGTGGTCAGCCTCCTTATCCTGGTCTTGGGCCTTCGCTCGATAGGACTGCTGCCGGTGCGGCAGTATCCGTTGACCCAGAATGCGGTCGTGACGGTCCAGACGGTCTACTACGGAGCTGATCCGGGCCTTGTTGCGGGATTCATCACGACGCCGCTGGAGAACTCCATTGCCCAGGCGAACGGCATCGATTACCTCACCTCGTCAAGCAGGCAGAGCGTCAGTACTATCCAGGCCACGCTGCGCCTGAACTACGACTCCAACAAGGCCCTGACCGAGATCAACACCCGGGTCAATGCGGTGCTGAATCAGCTGCCGCGGGACACGCAGCAGCCGGTAATCACCGTGGCCATCGGGGAGACGACCGATTCCATGTATATCGGGTTCTCGAGCAAGGTCCTGGCGACGAACAAGATCACCGATTACCTGATCCGGGTCGTACAGCCGAAGCTGCAGGCCGTGGACGGCGTGCAGACAGCGGAGATCCTGGGCAAGCGACAGTTCGCACTGCGGGCCTGGCTCGATCCTGCAAAGATGGCCGCCTTTGGCGTGACCGGATCCGAAGTGAGCAATGCCCTTGCCTCCAATGATTTCATCTCCGCTCTCGGCCGCACCCAGGGACAGATGGTGACCGTGGACCTGACCGCAGGAACCGGTGTGCATTCGGTGGATGAGTTCCGGGATCTTGTGATCAAGGCAAAGAACGGGGCGCTGGTGCGGCTGGGAGATGTGGCGAAAGTGAGCCTGGGCGCTGAGGACTACGACACGTCGGTCAGCTTCGATGGCCAGAGCGCGGTCTACATCGGCATCAAGGTCGCGCCCACGGCCAACCTTCTGACGGTGATCGACGGCGTGAGAAAGGTGTTCCCGGCGGTCCATGAGCAGCTGCCCGAAGGCCTTGACGGCCGGATCGTGTACGACGCGACGAAGTATGTGAACAGTTCTATCCGCGAGGTGATCTGGACACTGTTCGAAGCGCTCCTGATCGTGACCGTCGTGATCTTCCTGTTCCTGGGCACGGTGCGTTCGGTCCTCATCCCGACGATCGCCATGCCCCTGTCGCTGATCGGCGCCTTCTTCATCATGCTGGTGCTTGGCTATACGATCAACCTGCTTACCCTGCTTGCGCTGGTCTTGGCGATCGGTCTCGTGGTGGACGACGCCATCATCATTGTAGAGAACGTCCATCGCCACATGGAAGGCGGCATGAAGCCCTTTCCGGCGGCTATCCAGGGCGCGCGGGAGCTTGCCGGTCCGATCATCGCGATCTCGATCGTCCTGATCGCTGTGTATATTCCTATCGGGTTCATGGGGGGCTTGACGGGCGCTCTGTTCACGGAATTCGCGTACACTCTCGCCGGGGCCGTGGCCGTGTCGGCGGTGATCGCCCTGACCTTGTCGCCCATGATGGCTTCGCGTTTTCTGAAAGCCTACGACCATGACGGACAGAACCGGTTCGCCGCCTTCGTGGACCGTCAGTTCGGCAGCCTGCGCCGCACCTACGAACGCGTGTTGCACGGCACGCTCAACACGCTTCCCGTGGTCGGGGTGTTCAGCGCGCTCATCTTCGTGAGCATCTATTTCCTCTACGCGACCTCGAAGAGCGAACTGGCGCCTGACGAGGACCAGGGCCTGATCATCGCCCTGACCACGGCAGCGCCCGACGCCACCCTGGAACAGACCCAGCTTTCGACGAGGGAAGTGTACCGGATCTATTCTTCTTATCCTGAGACGGACCATGTGTTCCAGTTCGTCGGCGCGAATGGATTGAACGTCGCTTTCGGAGGCATGGTGTTCAAACCCTGGGACGAGCGGAAACGGACATCCATGGAACTGGTGCCCCAGATCCAGCAGCAGCTCAACGGGATCCCGGGAGCGCGGTCGGCCGCGTTCCTGAGGCCGCCGCTCCCCGGCAGCACCGGCCTGCCAGTGCAATTCGTGGTCGGGACCACGGAATCCTTTGAACGCCTGAATGAAGTATCGCAGGCGCTTTTGGACAAAGCGCGGGCCAGCGGCATGTTCATGTTTCTGGATACGGACCTCAAGATCGACAAGCCGCAGATCACGGTCGAGATCGACCGGGACAAGGCCGCACAGCTCGGCCTGACCATGCGCGACGTGGGCGGAGCGCTTGGGACCATGCTGAGCAACGGCTATGTCAATTATTTCAGCCTTGCGGGCCGTTCCTACAAGGTCATTCCGCAGGTAAGGCGGCGCGACCGTCTGAACGCCGAGCAGCTGGGCGGCTACTATATCACCACCCCATCCGGCGCAGCGATCGCGCTTTCGACCATCACGAGCCTCAAAACCGAGATCGTGCCGGAATCGCTGAACCATTTCCAGCAGCTCAATGCGGCAACTATTTCGGGCGTTCTTTCGCCGGGGGTCACCCAGGGCCAAGCGCTGGAAGCGCTGAAAAATATCTCGAAGGAAGTCCTGCCGCTGGGCTACAGCGTCGATTATGCGGGCCAATCGCGGCAATATACGCAGGAATCGTCGGCGCTGGAAGTCACCTTCTTCTTCTCCTTGATCATCATATTCCTGGCGCTGGCAGCCCTGTTTGAAAGCTTCCGCGATCCCTTTACGGTCCTGATAAGCGTCCCGATGTCTATCTGCGGCGCCCTGATTTTCATCAGCCTCGGTGTTGGAAATTCGAGCCTCAATATCTACACGGAGGTGGGACTGGTGACGCTGATCGGCCTCATCAGCAAACACGGGATTCTGATCGTCCAGTTCGCAAACGATCTTCAGCGCGAAGGCAAGGACAAGCGCGAGGCTGTGGAGGCAGCCGCGGCAATCCGGCTCAGGCCGATCCTGATGACCACGGCGGCCATGGTTCTCGGCGTGCTGCCGCTGGTGACGGCATCCGGCGCAGGGGCCGCCGGCAGGTTCAACATGGGACTGGTGATCATGACCGGGATCTCGATCGGAACAGTATTCACACTCTTTGTGGTGCCGGCGATGTACCTGTTCCTTGCGGCGAAACATGCCCGGAAGGAGACGACAGAAGAAATGGTCCCGTCCGCGCCGCAAGCAGCGCAGCAGGGGTCATAGAGGGGGCTGCTCTGATGACAGGGCCGCATCATCGGCGGGAAACGAATAAGAGGGGAGGAAGTTTCTGATGAAAAGAAGGATACTCGGCAGATCGGGTTTGGAGGTTTTTCCTATGGCCCTCGGAGGCAATGTTTTCGGTTGGACCGTTGATGAGCCCATGGCATTCAGGATTCTGGACGCATTCACGGACGCCGGAGGAAATTTGCTGGACACGGCGGATTCCTATTCCCGGTGGGTCCCCGGCAATAGGGGCGGTGAATCGGAGAGCATCATAGGAAAGTGGCTGAAGAAGAGCGGGAAACGGGAGAAGGTCGTTCTTGCCACGAAGGTGGGCAGTGAAATGGGCCTTCACAGAAAAGGACTTTCGAAAAAGTACATTCTCCAGGCTGCGGAGGAGTCGTTGAAACGATTGCAAACGGACACCATCGATCTCTATCAATCGCATCGGGACGATCCCGACACGCCCCTGGAAGAGACCCTCGAAGCATACGCACTGCTGGTCAAGCAAGGTAAGGTCCGGACGATCGGGGCGTCGAACTATGGCGCGGAGAGGCTGAAGGAGGCCCTTCAGGTCAGCGAACAGAAGGGATATCCCCGCTTCCAAAGCCTGCAGCCGCGTTATAATCTGTATGACCGCGCTGAATTCGAAAAACGGCTTGAACCCCTCTGTCGCGAAGAAAAACTGGGTGTGATCAGCTACTTCTCGTTGGCCAGCGGGTTCCTTTCCGGCAAGTACCGTTCAGACAAAGACATTTCGAAGAGCCTGCGCGGTCAGGGCATTAAGATATATATGAATGATCGCGGATTCCGGATCCTCAGTGCCTTGGACGAAGCGGCAAAGCGCCATCATGCGAAACCGGCTAGCGTGGCGCTTGCATGGCTGATGAAGCAGCCGAGCATAACCGCGCCGATCTCGAGTGCCACGAACGTGGAACAACTGAATGACCTGATAGCTGCGACAGCGCTTGAATTGGACCAGAACTCGATAGAGCTCCTGGAGCATGCAAGCACGTATTCGGAGTAAGAGAGAATGGGCTGAGGTTTGCGCCGCACTTTTTTTGAGCTATAGTTGTAACAACCGGGTCTGATCTCACCGGCTGCATCCCGGTATGATAACAATGAGAGCGAATTAACGTTTGAAGGGAGGACTACGATGAACAAGGCGATCGACATCAGAAAAAGCATTCACAAACCGGGAAGGGCGCTCTCACTTATATCCTTGGTCCTGGCTGCCGCATTCAGCTCTCCTGCTTCGTTCGCGGCTGATCGGGATACGGCACTGATGAACAGGGCCAAGGAGATGCTTGGCCCGCTCCCGGCTTCCATGTCCTCTCCGGACAATCCGATCACACCGGAGAAAGTGAAGCTCGGACAAGTGTTGTTCTGGGAATTTCGGATCTCGGTAGACGGGACGGTGAGTTGCTCCAAGTGCCATCCGCTGGGCCTCTACGCCGCCCGTGGTCAAAAAAAAGATGTCGGAAATCATTGCAAGGAGAACCCGAGAAACACGCCGACCCTGCTCAATGCAGCCTCGCAGATCTCAGCGCACTGGATCGGCAACCGGACAAGCGTTGAGGACCAGGCCAAGCAGGCATTGATCGGCCCTCCTTCGTACGGTATGCCAAGCTATGAGTCCGTGGAGAAAATTCTGAGGAGTATGAAGGGATACACGGCAATGTTCAAGGCGGCCTTCCCCCAGGAGAAGGAACCCGTAACCGTAGATAATTTTGCTAAGGCGGTCGGCGCTTTTGAGCGGACGCTCGTGACGCCGGGGCCCTTTGACGATTTTATGAACGGCAAGCCAGCAGCGCTGACCGAGCAACAGAAACGCGGCCTGCAAACGTTCATGGACACGGGGTGCACGACCTGCCATTTCAGCCCCTACTTCGGCGGCCAGCTGTATCAGAAGTTCGGCGTGTTCCAGCCTTACGGGGACCTTACGAAAAGCCGGCCGATAGACGAGGGGAGGTTCGCGGTCACGAAAAACCCGTCTGACCTGTATGTGTTCAAGGTGCCCGTTCTTCGGAACGTAACAGAAACTCCACCCTATTTCCACGACGGTTCCGTGGAAAAGCTGGAGGA
>JBGPIG010000023.1:0-15000 GCA_041484745.1 Nitrospirota bacterium
AAGGCGGGCGCGCAGGAGCTGGCAAGGCCGAAAAATTGTCTCTACATGAAGCAGTTCCTAATCTCGCTCCACGTGAAAATCAAGAAGAAAATGGAGCAGATGCCTGATAGAATAAACGACGATAACTACCACCGGATAAAGAACTTTAAGGACTTTGACGACCGGTACACCGCGCCGATCAACGGCTTCAAGGACGCCGAAGACTACTGGGCCAAATGCAGCAGCGACCAGTACATACCGGAAATAAAGGTCCCCACCTTACTCGTGAACGCACAGGACGATCCCTTTCTCGCGGACAGCTGCTATCCGGTCCAAAAGGCGGAGTACAGTAGATACGTTCATCTGGAAATGCCGCGATCGGGCGGCCATGTCGGATTTGTGCAATTCAACAGGGACAAGAGCTTCTGGTCGGAACAACGGGCAATGGAATTCCTGGAACAAGGGCGATAAGGTCCTATTCACCTGAGTATATTAGTTTTGAGTCCCGCCCGGAAGTTGACATATATAAGGGTCGCTTTTTAAGATAAAGGCGACCCCTTATTATTTAATTTTATGATAAAATTACCAAGTGATTATTGTAGGACCTTTCGCGGTTGACGTATGACAGACAATACCAAGAAAAAAAAAGAACGCTTCATATCCGAACCCCTGCCCAAAGCGCAGGAACCGGTCCGCTTCCGGCTTCTGGTCCGTATCTGCGCTTTGATTGCAGGAGCCATCGGCCTCACCGCTCTTGTCGGATGGGCCGGGGGCTTTCCTTTTCTGGCCAACTTTGGACCAGGCAAGATACCCATGGCGCCGAGCACGGCGGTGCTGTTCACGCTGTACGGCGTTACGGTCTTCTTTCGCTCCCGGCCTATGCGCCAAGGAACATATTGGACTGTTTTGTCAATCCATGCAGCGGCGGCGCTTATAGCGCTGTTGCTGGCAATACTGTCCTATCACGGCGTTCATCCGCAAGCCGAGCACTTCGGCATTTCGATCCTGGATATACCCGGCACACCGCCCGTGGGGCATATGTCTCCGGTCACCGCATTCGGCTTCCTGCTCGCCTCCCTGTCGTTCCTTGCCTCTCTTCCGGCGTCCCCGGCCGGGACCCGTTGGGCCACGGCAGCCGGTCTGCTTGCCTGTCTCCTCCTGCTGATAAGCTATCTGCTCGTATTGGCTTATCTGTTCGGAACGCCATTACTGTATGGCGGTTCCGTCATCCCGCCTGCATTGCCGACCAGTCTGGCCTTCATGGCAATAGGGACCGCGCTACTCACCCTTGCTCGGCAGCACGCCCGTCAGTCTCTCGATCAGGCTGAACCTGATGTAAGCGCTCCCTACTGGCTTATCGTCGTGTTTATAATCCTGGCGATGAGCATCCTGGCCATCGGCTACCTCTCGTTCCGGGGCTACGAAAAGCACAACCGTACAGGTGTGGAGCGCCAGCTTACCGCCATTGCGGAGCTGAAGGTCGCTGAACTGGTGCAGTGGCGTAGTGAACGCATGGCGGATGGCCAACTGATTTACAAAAATGCCGTATTTTCTAAGCTGACCCGGCGCTATTTCAGGAATCCTCAGGACGGGGAGTCAGAGCGGCAGCTCAGGGAATGGATAAGCCTATACCCGAAGCAACATGACTATGATCAGGTTCGCCTGCTTGACCCCCAAGGTGTAACCCGCCTGTCATTCCCCACAGGGCAAATGCCGGCATCGGCCGTTGTTTCGCAGCGCATAGCGGAAGTCCTGCAGTCGGGTCGGATAACCATGGTCGATTTCTACCGGCACGAACCTGATCAGCGGATTTACCTGTCACTGCTCATCCCCATCATTGATGTATCGGCAGCAAATCGGGTGATCGGGATCGTCTCCCTGAGGATCGATCCTGAAAAATATCTCTATCCCTTCATCCTGCGCTGGCCCACGCCCAGCGATACGGCGGAGACACTGCTCGTCCGGCGGGATGGGGCTGACGTGCTTTATCTGATCAACGACAGGTTCATACAAGATTCAGCGCTCAGGCTCCGGATCCCGCTCGAGAGGACGGATGTACCGTCTGTGATGGCGGTGCTGGGGCGGACCGGGATCGCGGAGGGAGTGGACTACCGCGACGAACCGGTGATCGCCGATGTCCGCTCTGTGCCTGAGTCGCCCTGGTTCCTGGTGGCCCGCATGAATACCTCGGAAGCTTTAGCGCAGGCGAGAGGCCAATTATGGATAACCATCGGGTTTGTGACAGCCCTGCTCTTTGGCGCGGGCGCGACGCTGATCAATGTCTGGCGGCGGCAGAGCATCGCTTTTTATCAGGAGCGGAATCGGGCGGCGGCGTCATTGCGCGAAAGCGAACGGTTTCTGAGAGAAACACAATGGGTTGCGGGTTTGGGCACGTATGATCTGGACCTGCAGACAGGCAGATGGAAAAGCTCTGAGATCCTTGACAATATATTCGGGATCGATGAAACGTTTGTCCGCTCAGTGGAGGGATGGGCCACATTGATCCATCCCGATGATAGAGAGATGATGATGGATTATTTCACCAAAGAGGTTTTAGGTAACCATCAGCGTTTTGATAAGGAATACCGGATCATCCGGAAAAATGACGGGGCAGAGCGGTGGGTTCACGGCCTGGGCAGACTGCAACTGAATGCCGAGGGCCAGCCGATCATGATGATCGGGACCATTCAGGGTATCACCGCCCGAAAGCAGATGGATGAGGAACTGAAAAGCTCCGAAGCGCTGTATCATGATCTGGTGGCGACCTCTCAGGACCTGATCTGGCAGTGCGACGCCGAGGAAAACTATATATATCTCAATCCCGCATGGGAAACGGTCTTCGGCTATAAGGTTGAAGAAATGCTGGGGAAGAAGTTCACTGATTTCCAGCGTCCCACGGACGTCGCGCGTGACATGAAGGAATTCACCCGGCTCCTGAGCGGCGGCACGGTTAAAGGATTTGAATCAACTCATATCGGCAAGGATGGCCAGGACATCCATCTTGTCTTTAATGCAAAAGTCGTGACCGATAAACACGGCAAGGTCATTGGTACCAGTGGCACCGCATATGACATCACCGAGCGCATAAAAGCCGAAGAGGCGCTGCGCGCGAGTGAATCATTTATTAAAAAGATCCTTGAAACAGTCGGTGAGGGCATTGTCGTTATCGATCAGTCGTATAAAATACTCTCGGCAAATAAGGCCTATCTTGACTTGACCAATACGCACCCGGAAACTGTTCTCGGAAAATGCTGCTATGGGATTTCACATCACCTCTCCAAGCCGTGCGATGAAGCGGGAGAAGATTGTCCATTGCGACGCACCCTGGATACGGGTGAATCCCATGACGCCATCCATACGCATTATGATGAAAAGGGAGCGAAGCGAATTGTCGAGATACGAACATACCCCATGAAGGACGAATCAGGAAAGGTCATCTCGGCGATTGAAGTCATCAATGACATCACCGATAAGCATAAGCTCGAGGACCAACTCCGCCAGGCCCAGAAGATGGAGTCGATCGGCACCCTTGCCGGCGGCATTGCCCATGATTTTAACAATATCCTGACCGCCATTGTCGGCTATGGGCATATTGTTCTCATGAAAATGGCAAAGGACGATCCCCTTCGCGTGAATATCGAGCACATGCTCGAGGCAGGCGACCGGGCCGCGCATCTGACGAAAAGCCTTCTCTTGTTCAGCAGAAAACAGATCAGCGAACGAAAACCCGTGGATCTGAATGAGATCATCCGGACGGTTGAAAATTTCCTGAAGCGGGTCATTGGAGAGGATGTTGAATGCACAGCAGCGCTCTTTGAGGAAGCCTTGCCGATACTCGGCGATGCCCATCAGCTGGAGCAGGTCCTGATGAACCTTGCAACGAATGCTCGTGATGCCATGTCAACGGGAGGTATCTTTGCCATTACCACGGAGCAGGTGCGGTTTGATGAAGAATTCATTACCATCCACGGTTACGGCAAACCCGGCATCTATGGGTCGATCACCCTATCAGACACCGGCACAGGCATGGATGCGGTCACCCGGGAGCATATCTTCGAGCCCTTCTTTACAACCAAGGATGCGGAAAAGGGCACCGGACTGGGGCTTGCGATCGTATACGGCATCATCAAGCAGCACGAGGGCTTCATTAATGTTTACAGCGAGCCGGGTCAAGGCACCAGCTTCAAGATCTATCTGCCTCTCATCGCATTAGGTGCGGATGAAGAAAAGAAAATAACGGAAGAGAGGCCCGTAGGAGGGGCTGAGACCATCCTGCTTGCGGAAGATGATGAAACGGTCAGAAACATGACCAAGGCCGTGCTTGAGGATGTCGGTTACCACGTGATCACCGCGAATGACGGTCAGGACGCCGTGAACAAATATAAAGAGAACAAAGACATGGTCCGTCTTCTGCTGTTCGATCTTATCATGCCGAAGAGGACCGGGAAAGAGGCGTATGATGAGATCAAGGCCATGACACCGGCGGTAAAAGTGCTGTTTGCGAGCGGTTATGCCCCCGATATGGTCCGCCATAAGGTGCTGCTTGACGATGACATGCCGGTGGTCTACAAGCCCATTTCACCAACGGAATTATTGAAGCAGGTGAGGGCGTCACTGGACCGGTGAATTTGAAGGGTGAGGATAAGCAGAATTGCAGCCGGATAGATCGGGCAGGAACTACACCTCTAGCGGTTCAAGAAAAGGGAAACATATGACTTCTTCACACACATGGAACTTTATTCGCACCGCTGGTTTTGATCAGGTACGCATTGATAGCGGCGCCGATTTACTGGCATTGAAGGAACTGGACCAAAAGCTGTGGGTGGCCCTGAGTTGTCCCACGCGCGGCATTGAGTTCGATACAAGGACGCTCGATTTGATCGACAGCGACGCGGATGGCTTTGTGCGCGCTCAGGAGGTCTTGGACGCCATCGCATGGGCGGGCGGTCTGCTCAAGAATGCCGATTTGTTGATCAAGGGCGCCGACAGCCTGGCGTTGACCGATATTGATGACAGCAGCGAAGAGGGTAAAAAGGTGTTGGCTTCCGCGAGGCATATTCTGAAAAGTCTGGGGCGGGCTGATGCTGCGGAGATCTCCTTGTCCCATATGACTGACATCGAGAAATTTATTGCGGGCTTGGCATTCAACGGCGATGGCGTGATCTGCCCCAAACAGATTGCCGATACCGGTTTGCGTGCCACGGTTGAAGAGATCATCACGTGTGCCGGTTCAGCGGCGGATTTGAACGGGGACGTCGGTATTAATCAGGACATCACCAACGCTTTTTTTACCGAGGCGGCTGCATATTCAGACTGGTTTGCCAAGAGTGAGAGCGATGCCGCTATCCGGTTCCTCGGAGATAAAACCCAGGCGGCAGCGGACGCATTCCACGCCGTTCAGGATAAAGTCGCCGATTATTTCACCCGTTGCCAATTGGCCGCATACGATGCGCGCGCTGCCGTTCCCTTGAGCCGTTCTACCGAAGACTACCAGCAACTCGCAGCGAAAACCCTGTCAACGCAAAGCGCCGATGTGGCGAATTTTCCACTGGCGACCGTGGAGGCAAGCAAGCCATTGCCCTTGGTTTTCGGCATAAATCCCGCCTGGCAAGGCAAGGTGGAAACAGTGCGTGAGCACGCCGTTGTGCCGTTGTACGGCAACAAAGAAAGCCTGAGTTCTTCAGAGTGGGCCGCGCTGTGTGTCCGATTTGAAGCGTTTGAAGCATGGCGGGCGGCCAAGCCGGCGACCCGGGTTGAGCAGCTCGGCATTACGCGCCTGCGCACGGTCCTCGGCAGCGGTCACAAGGCTGCAATTGATGACTTGATCAGCCAAGACAAGGCAGTCGAGACGGAGGTAAAGGCGGCCCGTTCGGTGGAAAAGCTGCTCCGTTACAACCGTGATTTATTCAACCTGGTGAACAACTTCGTATCCTTTCGCAATTTTTACACCGGCAACGGCAAAGCGGTATTTCAGGTCGGCACCCTGTATCTGGATGGGCGCAGTTGCGAGCTGTGCGTCAAGGTCGAGGATGTAAACAAGCATGTTGGGTTCGCCGCCATGAGCGGTTTGTATCTGGTGTATTGCGATTGCGTTCGCAATAATGGGGCTGATAAAATGAGCATCGCCGCCGCATTTACCACAGGGGACTCGGACTTTCTGATGGTGGGACGCAACGGTGTTTTCTATGACCGTAAAGGCCGGGACTGGAACGCCGGCATTGTGCGCATTATTGACCACCCGATCAGCATCCGTCAGGCGTTTTGGGCGCCGTATAAGAAACTATCCAAGATGATCAGCGAGCAGATGCAGAAGCTGGCAGCATCGAAGGCCGGTTCGGTGGAAGACAAGATGCAGAAGGGAGTGGTGGACGGCAGCAAGCCCGCGATGGAGACACTGGTCGCGCAGCCTAAACCTCCCTTCGATGTGGGTAAGTTTGCCGGCATTTTTGCCGCAATTGGCCTCGCAATCGGTGCAATCGGCGGCATTCTCGCGTCTATCGTCGGAGGTGTATTAGGATTAAAATTCTGGCAAATACCTCTGGCGCTGATCGGTTTGCTCTTGCTGGTTTCCGGCCCGGCCATGGTGTTGGCCTGGTTTAAGTTGAAGAAGCGCAATCTTGGCCCGATACTCGATGCCTGCGGTTGGGCGATCAACGCACGCGTCCGCATCAATATTCCCTTCGGCACGTCCTTGACCGCGTTGGCCGCGTTGCCGGAAAACGCGCATCGCTCGCTGGTCGATCCCTTTGCCGAGAAGAGGCAGGTGTGGCCGTATTATGTGGTGGTGACGGCGGCCATCTGTGCGCTGATCGGCATGTGGTACCTGGGCTTTTTCGGGCACAAGTAAGGAAAGTACTCTATGTGGCAGGCGCGTTGCTGAAAAGGCGAATTATTCACCGACATGTTCGAGACACAGGTAAAGGCATCCACTGCCACGGATGGAACTCCATCGAGCAATTCCTTCGTATACCCCAGGCTTTCAGCGAACTGTCTGCCCACGGGAAATGAATGCCGTTCCTGCGGCCGTTCCGCAGCTGCGGAATAGGCACTCCGGACTGCTTTGCTCAACTTTTTTGAAGTGTCTTTTTCCATAGATCACCTGCTCCTCTACAAAATTCCGCATGAAATTCCAGTATCTCTTTCTTCATGGCAGATTGCTCGCCCCATTTTTCATCTTCCATAAAAAGTATTTTTCAAACCCGACCTTCATCCATTTCGCCCAGACAGCCTTCTTTGTAAAGGAACTCTGCCTCGGCGGGAGGACAGGATACGCCTTCATCAGTGCTGCCGTGTTCCCCATATCCATGATGCAGATAACACCAAGCTCGTCCGCGAGAGGCGGTGCCTTCCCGGTAACGTCAGACGCAATGGTCGCGGCGGCCGTCTTAGCCATCTTGACCGTCATGAAACCGGTCTTCGGAACGCCCGTCGGCACAGGTGTAACCTCCGGCGGCGCGATTGCTATCGCAACACCTATGGCAAAGATATTCTTATGTTTCGTGTGCCGGTAGTTTTTGTCCACCGGGATGAATCCCCGGGGATTCCCGAGAGGAGCGACAGCAGGAACGCCCTTGAACGGCGGTGCGATCATGGCGAGCTTGAACGGGAGCTTCGTACCGTCTTTTAATTTGATCTCTCCCGGAGTGACTTCCTCGATGGCCTGGCTAACGATCGGTTTGATATCCCGCTCTGCAAACTCATCCTCGATGAACCGTCTTGATTTCCCGAGCCCGCCGACGCCCATGTGACCGAGATAGGGTTCCGACGTAAGATAGATGATAGGAACTTTATGACGCATCTTCCTGCGCCGAAGCTCCGCATCCATCTCGAACGCAAGTTCGTAAGACGGGCCGAAGCAGCTCACCATCTGCGATGATCCGAGGACTATCGGCCCGGGATTTTCGAGAACGCTCTTCCACGTCTCTCCGGTCTTCACCGCATGGTCGAGAGTAAAGGTGCAGGCTGTATACCCCTTGTCCGGACCGAGGCCGGGGATCTCGTCAAAGGCGAGATGCGGACCAGTGGATATTACGAGATAGTCGTAGGGAAGCTCCCTGCCTTTGGAAGTGATTACCTTGGATGTGCCGGCATCAACCTGTTTTGCCGCCTCATGAACAAAATCAATTCCCTTAGGCTTCAGGATTTCGCTCACCTTGAGCGTAATGTCATCTGGCTTCCTCCACCCCATGATCAGCCAAGGCAGCGACGGCAGGAACACGAACCGGTCGTCATCACTCACCACAGTCACATCCGCGTTTTTGCCGAGCAACCGCTTGAGTTCAAAAGCCGCTGTTAATCCCCCGAATGATCCCCCTAAAACAACGATCCTCGCCATAGTTCCTCCCCCTTGTTCAGAGTACAGAGGTCAGAATTTCAGAGTACAGACAGAAACGCGATAATAAGCGTTGTTTTCAAAGTCTGTCATCTGTTGTCTGTCTTCTGTTGTCTGATGTTAGAACATACCTACAACCTTATCTCCACCCGTTATTATGTCCGTCAGTTTGTCGTAGTCGATGGTTTTAGCTCGGATATCTATTTCTGAATCCTTGATACCTCGGAGCTTCTTGTCGTCATCCAGCACATACACCGCGCCGGGAAACGATCCAAGCCGGTCCTTTTGCGCGAAATAGACCCCGTTTTGAAGCAGGATAAGATCACCTCCGCCATCCTTCGCAAGGGTCAAGCCGCGTGCTCCATCAGTCGAATCCGGTGCGCTTTTTATGATTACAAGCATAATTGTCTCCTTAAAAAATCATCGTTGTATCTGTGTTGCCGATAATCTTGGCGATTTCTGCGCTATTAGTAATCGTAACTCCCTCGATTATACAATCATGGGCGATTTGTTCCCTTTTCAAGGACGTTTCATCGGCATAGACCGAGACACCCATGTCAATGCAATCCT
Source organism: Nitrospirota bacterium (assembly GCA_041484745.1). Lineage (GTDB taxonomy): Bacteria > Nitrospirota > UBA9217 > UBA9217 > UBA9217 > JALNZF01. Next base: position 8,882 of record JBGPIG010000023.1, read on the forward strand.
GAATACCGGCGCCTGCATTCAAATATTTCGTCTGGGATACGTCCTGCCCCGTTCTCGCGACATGAACTCCGCCGTCAACAAGCAGCAATTTCACCTCTATGTCGTCGGTCGCTCCTCCGAGCGCATGGCGGATCGCCTCCGAGGCATCAACGGTCCCGTACGGCGGCCTTCTTAATAGTATGCTTATGCTTCCCATAATGGCCCCCCTATATCCCGAAATTTAAAAACACAGGCTTTGACTTCACCACATTGAAAAGCCCCTTCAACGAACTCATCTCACCGCCCTCAATAGAATCATCAGCCGCAAGACCGCGGCTTTTCATGCAGCCTGTTCAGATATCCACCTTGAGGCCTTTTCCCACGAGGTCTACCAGTGTTGAAAGCGCCTGAGGGACCTGTCCTTTTACAATAGAGAAAACGCCGTCACCCGAGGCAATAAGCCTGGCCTTGTGTCCTTTCTTCAGAGCAGCTTCCGCCAGTTTGAAAATCGTATGCGTATTCTCAAAGGTGTAGGGTGTCGTGGAAAGAAACATTACAATCTCTTTTTGCATTGTGGCCTCCTGAATGAAAGTAATTGCCAAAATCCCGTCAGTTACCTGCTATCACCAATCATGGGACAATCGGCGTTTCCCGGTCGGATCAATCATACAATGTAACAACTGTTTTTGTAATTATCGTCGCCGCTCACCTGGATACGTTCCTTTTTTCGAAATCGGGCAGCAAGCCGGCGCTGGGATATCATCGTCATATTCTTTTTTTAGAAGTTCAAGCAGATCGGGAATGAGCGGTTCTTTAAGAAAGTAGCATTTGAGCCTGCCGTCAATAAAGAAATCGACGAGACCGTTCGTGCGTAGCAGCGACAAATGTTGCGACACGTTCGGCTGGCTGATGTCAAGGGATTCCTCGAAGTCGCTCACGCACTTCACACCCTGCACGAGGTCTTCAAGTATCTTTATTCGGACGGGATGGGCAATTACCTTCAGCAACTCAATTCTCTTTTCTGTAGGAATCAATGTATTTTCCCTTTCATTAGAAAGCACTTATTGAACAAACCCAAAATACATGCAAAGATTACTATGTTATTATGCAAAATGTCAACAGGTTTTTTTAAATTAATTTTTTATCTGTTTTATGAGTCTGTTATGGAGCGTTGTCAGGACAGGGCGAAAAGTCTGAAATAGGACAAGAAGACAAAAAAGCAATCAAAATAAGGGCTGAAGTTTAATGCCTTTTCGGTCATGCCAGGCTTAAGGGGAATGACGTTCCTGCGGGCATTGGCATCAAAAATACTGAACTATATATTTTATCGCAAGAAACATGATCGCACTGCCCACGAAGACCTTGATGAACTTCTGCGGCACATACTTCTGCGTCTTCGCACCAAGATACATACCTATGAATCCACCGACGCCGAAGAGGATGCCCAGGGGCCAGTCAGGCATGGGAGAAGCGCCGTGCGTCACAGGCAGAACGCTGAAAAACAGGGCGCCGGCGACCGACGTGATGAACGTTCCCATCAGCGTTGCCCCGGCAATGGAGTAAATCGGCAAATGAAAGAAAGCAACGCAGAACGGCGCAATGATCGCGCCGCCGCCGATGCCGTATGCCCCGCCGATGATGCCGACGATGAAAGCCAGGGTGAACATGCCGAGGGTGTTGAACGAGAAACGCTCTCCCCAAAATTCATACTCCACTTTATTGAGAGATACGCTGATCGTCTTTACGACCGCATCAGCCGGAATGCCCGCAGCCATCTTTGAACTTTGCTCTTTTTTTATTTCCGCCGCCCTCGCTTTGAATTTCTCCTCAAGTGCCTTTGCGCCTGCCGACTGTCCCTTGTTGCCGCCGAGCAGTTCCTTGAAAATCCTGACGCCGATATAGAGCAGTACGCAGCCGACAAAGAGTTTGAATGTCCTGGGATCGGGAAGGAACAGGACGCGGAGATAATACCCGATGAACACGCCCGGCAGCGTGCCCGCGATGACCACCCAGGTAAGCGGCCACGCCATGCGGCCTTCTTTGATATACCGGTAGACGCCGCTCGGGATGGCTACAATATTAAAAACGTGGTTGGTCCCGCTGACCGATGGAGCGGTATAGTTCAGGACGCTCATTTGGAATGGAAGAAGAAGGAAGGCGCCGGAGATTCCGCCCATGGAGGTAAAGAATGAGATGATCAGGGAAATCAACGGCGGGAGAAGGACATTCGTGGTAACGCCGGATATCGGGAAAGTCATCTGAAGAAAGTCCATGGTCATTTCTCCTTATAGAAAGAACAAGCCCGACCCAAAAAATGAGTCGGGCTGATTATAAAGATTTTGGACCCATACGTCAACAGCACATCATGTGTTTATTAGTGCCGTTAACACAGGCCATCTTATTTCTTCGCAGTCGGCGGCGAGGGCACATTCGTCCCGTGGCAATCGGTGCAGTTGTGCTGGGCTTGTATCCCATACCCCTTTGCCGGGATGATGCCCTTGGTCTGGTACTTCCCATCCTTCCATGCGTTCAGGAGTTCCACCACGTGGTAGGCCATGCTTGCCGTGACCCGCGCGCACCGGTCCTTCCGTTCAGGGCTCGCCAGCTCCTTGTTTGCGGCCTTCATCCACTTTCCGACTGATATATGGCAAAGCGGGGAATTGGCCACCGTCTTCGGGATGTCGGTCTTCACCTTCGGGTCCTTGGGTAGATAGACCGGCATGGATGCGTCGGCATACCACTGCATCATCTCGCTCCCCATGAGCATGCCGTCTTCCGAACCGGAAGTCCGCGGGCCGATGATGAGGTTCGTAACGATGTTCGCTCCTGCGTTGGAGCCGCAGATGGTCCCCCATCCCGATACCCCGCCCTCAAGGAAGATGAACGCATCGATGGGGAAGGACTTATACGGATCGCCGACCTTGTCCCTGAGCTGGCCGAACACACTGCTGATGACCGCTCCGCCGCAGAACACCCGGTACCATTCATGGTAGGCTATTTCCGCGGTCTTTTCAGGATCGAGTTTCACATACGGCCAAGGCCATTTTTCCGTGGTTCCGCCAACTGCTTCCGCATTGGACGGCATTCCGCTGATTCCCGCAATAGCTGCGCCTGCGCCTAACGTCCCCGCCATGGTCAACAGTTCCCTTCTGGTCACGTCTCTCTTCATGATTCTATCCTCCTTTTGATTTTGATCCACCATCTGGACATCAAATACCGCATGATCAGTATTCTTTATATGCGATGAATAGCCTATTCCGATCGCAGGGCATGGATCGGATCGAACTCCGCCGCCTTTTTGGCCGGATAGATCCCGAAGAACAGACCGATCGCCGCCGAAAACAGAAACGCAACGGCGACCGAGATACCGGATACGCTTGTCGGAAGCTCTGTTGTCCAGCCGACGATCAGCGACCCCGCAACGCCGACCACAGCTCCTATGATTCCGCCTGCAAGACTGAGCACGAGAGCTTCCATGAGAAACTGAAGCAGAATGTCCTTCTTGCGCGCACCGAGCGCCCGCCGGAGCCCTATCTCTCGGGTACGTTCTTTTATTGAAATGAGCATGATCGCGAAGATGCCTACGCCCCCGACCAGGAGCGAGATCGCGGCAATGCCGCCCAAAAGCATCGTGAAGGTCTCCGATGTTTCCTGTTCCGCGCGAAGGATGTCCATCTGGTTCTGAATGCTGAAGTCGTCGTCCTTCCCCGGTTTCAGGTGATGCCGCTCCCTGAGGATGGAACCGATGTCACCGACGGCTTTGTCCATGAGCGATACATCACGCGCAGCAACGAAGACGTTATTCACATAAATGACGTTCATCAGCCTGTGCATGACGGTAGTGATCGGAATAAGAATCTGATCGTCGTCATCCTGGCCGATGGCATTGACGCCTTTTTCTTCAAGAATACCGATCACCCCGAACGGTACATTATTGATGCGCACCATCTCGCCTATGGCTGTTCGGTCTTCGAACAAATTGCGGACAACGGTCTTGCCGAGCACCGCAACCCGCATGGAGGCCTTGACCTCATCCTCGGTAAAAAAACGCCCTGTGGCCGGGCGGAAGTTCCGTATTTCGGGAAATTCCGGCGTGGTGCCTGAGACGATCGTATTGGTGCTTGACTCGCCATATGTAACCAGATATTTCTTGCCCTGGAATGGGGCCGAACCCGCTATGGCGGTAGATTCAACGGCAAGCGCCTCGGCATCCCGCATCGTGAGTGACGTTGTATTGCCCGTCTGCCGAGGCCTGCCTGCAATAATGCGCACTTTGCCAGCGGTAACGATGATCAGGTTCGTTCCGAGTCCCTGTATCTTCTTAAGCACCGACTCCTGGGCCCCTCTGCCGATGGCGACCATAAGGACCACTGCTGAAACACCTATCACGATTCCGATCACGGCAAGCGCTGTCCGCATCTTGTGTGCCCCGAGGGTCTTGAGGGCTATTTTTGTTCCTTTGATTACCTTCATCGAATAGTGCTATCCCGCGCTTTGTGATCGTATCAACTTTTCAGAGCAATAACCGGGTCCAGCTCGGCAGCTTTCTTGGCAGGCTGAATGCCGGCGAGTATACCGACAAGCACGGAAAAGACGAAACCGAGCACGAAAGGCTCCCATGAAAGCATTGCGGGCATTTTCCCCTTGCTTAAAAGGGGAAGGAGCGCCGATACAACAAGCCCGACAAGAACGCCGATAATTCCGCCCATGAGGGTAATGAGGGACGATTCAATCAGGAACTGGTTCCGGATGTCCTTTTTGCGAGCCCCGACAGCCCTGCGCAACCCAATTTCTTTTACCCGCTCACCGACTGAAATGAGCATGATGTTCATCACGACAATCCCGCCGACAACGAGCGAAATGAGAGATACGAGCCCGAGAAACAGATTGAGCGTGCCCATCATGCCCTTTGCCATCTTGCTGACGGAAGAAGCTCCACTGACACGATAATCCTCCGGAAACCCAGGCTGGATATGGTGCCGCTCCTTGAGTAACGCCGCAACATCGTTCTCGATCTTCTCGACTTGGTTCGAATCAACAGCCGCCATGCGGATCAAACTAACGTAGGGAGTATTGAACACCCTCCGGGACGCGGTCGTGTAGGGGATCACGATGCGGCTGTCCATGTCCATGCCCATGGGGCTCGTGCCGCGAGGAGCAAGAACGCCGATGACCTTGAAGTTCACGTTTTCGATCTTGACATTCGTTCCGATGGGATCGGTGGAACCGTATAATTCATTTACCACGGTCTTTCCGACGACAGCGACCCTTGCCATGCTTGCCACGTCCTCATCGGTGAAGTAGTCTCCGCTCTCCGTGGACCATTCCCAGGCGTCGCCGTAGTTTACGGTACCGCCGTAGATCACGGTATTGGTGTTGTTTTCCTCATACTTCACTGTCCTGCCGACACGAATAAGCGCAGTATCCATGGCCCGTATCCCTTTGACTTCCTGCATGATCGCCTGGGCGTCTTCCATTGTCAGTGTATTGACCTTTTCATCTGGGGGACCCATTACCTTGCCGCCGCCCGCGAATACGACCACCGCGTTGGCTCCGAAGTTCTGGACCGATTTCATCACCTTGGCGCTTGCGCCTTTTCCCACGGAAACGATAACGGTGAGCGTGGTTATACCGATAATGACGCCGAGCATCATCAAAAAAGCTCGCATCTTGTTCATTCCTATCGCCCGCATGGCGAGTTTAATTGTCTTTGCCTGTTTCATTATGCCGTTCTCCTTTCGTCGCTCACGATCTTGCCGTCGCGCATCCTGATGATCCGGCTTGCGCGCTGCGCGATCTCGTCGGAGTGTGTCACCATGACGATAGTCCTGCCGTCCTTGTGGAGCTTGTCGAAGATGGACATGACCTCTGTGCTCGATGCCGTGTCAAGATTGCCTGTCGGCTCATCCGCAAGCAGAATGCTCGGGTCGTTCACCAGAGAGCGGGCGATGGCTACGCGCTGCTGCTGTCCTCCGGAAAGTTCGCTCGGCACGTAATGCATGCGGTCGCCGAGTCCGACTTCCTCAAGCACCGTGGACGCGAGGGCGTTCATATCCAGCTCGTCAGTGCTGTAAATAAGCGGAAGCTGAACGTTCTCAAGCGCCGTCGTGCGGGCCAACAGGTGGAAGGACTGAAATACG
>JBGPIG010000024.1:0-14900 GCA_041484745.1 Nitrospirota bacterium
ATAACGACGCAGTTCGACATGAAGGGCGTGGAGAAGATCGGCCTCGTCAAGTTCGACTTCCTCGGCCTTCGCACGCTCACCGTTATTGACAAAGCGGTAAAGACGATCAACCGGCGGCTTTCTTTCGCGCCTTTGGCAAACAGGGAGCAGTTCTCCATCAGCCACATCCCGCTCAATGACGCAAAGACCTATGCGCTTCTCTCGCGCGGCGAGACAGCCGGCATCTTCCAGCTCGAGTCCTCGGGCATGCGCGATATCGTCATCAAGATGAAACCCCAGTGCTTCGAGGACCTCATTGCGCTCGTCGCCCTCTACCGCCCGGGACCGCTCCAGAGCGGCATGGTGGACGACTTCATCAAGCGGAAAAAAGGCGCTACCAAAATAACCTATGAACTGCCCCAGCTCGAGCCCATCCTCAAGGACACCTATGGCGTCATTGTCTATCAGGAGCAGGTGATGCAGATCGCCCGCACTCTTGCAGGCTATTCCCTCGGCGGCGCGGACTTGCTCCGGCGCGCCATGGGTAAGAAGGACCCGGAGGTGATGGCCAAGGAGAAGGTCCCGTTCCTGAAGGGGGCGGAAAAACTCGGCGTGCACTTAAAGAAGGCCGAGGCGATATTCGACCTCATGGCCAAGTTTGCGGAGTACGGATTCAACAAGTCCCACAGCGCCGCTTACGCCCTGGTCTCCTATCAGACTGCATACCTGAAGGCCCACTACCCCGTGGAATTCATGGCCGCCCTGCTCACGAGCGAAGTCCAGGACACGGACAAGGTGGTGAAGTATATCTACGAAATACGCCAGATGGGAATCAACATGTTGCCGCCTGATGTGAACCAGAGCATGTGGGACTTCACGGTGGTTGATGCGCATGATCGTGACACCATTGAACCGGGAAGCAATATCGGATCCATCCGTTTCGGCCTTGCCGCTGTCAAAAATGTGGGCCTTTCCGCCATCGAGGCCATTGTTGAGGCCCGGGAAAAGAAAGGCGCTTTCACCTCGCTCATTGATTTTTCAAACAAGATCGACCAGCGCAGAGTGAACCGGCGCGTGATCGAAGCGCTCATAAAGTGCGGCGCCTTCGACTCCACGGGCGCGCGCAGGGCGCAGATGATGGACGGCCTCGATATGGTCATTGACCAGGGCAGCAAACAGCAGGAACAGGAGTCCATCGGCCAGTTCAGTATCTTCGATTCCATGGACGACGACAAGGAGCCCGCCCTGCCCAACGTACCTGAGTGGAACGAAAGCCGGCTCCTGGCCCACGAGAAAGAAAGCGTCGGGTTCTATATCAGCGGTCACCCTCTCGCGGCGTTCGAGGCGGACATCAAGCGCTACGCGACGGCGACAACGGAGACGCTCGATACCATCCAGGACGGCAAGGAAGTGACGATCTGCGGCGTCATAGCGGGGCTCAAACCGAAGATGACGAAAAAGAACGAGAAGATGGCTATCCTGAACCTCGAAGACCTCTTTGGGACCGTGGAGGTCATCGTGTTCCCCGATCTGTACAAGACCGGCCAGCATATGCTCTTGACCGATACGCCGCTCATCGTGGCAGGCCAGCTCGACAAGAGTGAACAGGGGAACAAGATCAAAGCAGTGCGGTTCCACCTTCTTGCGGATGTGAAGAAAAAATCGGCGACACGACTAGACATCAAGCTGAACGCCACCGGCCTCACCAAAGACGATCTCCTCAAGGTCAAGGACATCCTTCTCCGCCACCAAGGGGCTATTCCCGTCTATTTCCGCCTCCAGGACCCTATGCGCAAAGACTCCCTGATCTCCGCCGGCAAGGATGTCCGCGTGAACCCGGACGAACAGCTCATCAGCGAGATAGAGTCCGTACTCGGCGCGGGCGTGGTGTCTCTCGGATAGAATTTCTTGCGGTCTTAGACTAATAACGACAGGGTGCTTCCGCCATGAACGTCATTCCCGCAAGGATTCTGAGCGGGAATCCAGTCTTTATAAACACCTTCTGGATCCCCGATAAAACCCTTCGGGGATGACAAATTGGTGGTACATAAAAGCAGTTCTGATAGATTCTTCGAGATTGTTGTCAGACTTATAGAAGGGAAAAGACTGAATAGCTCTTGATACTCGTTACGCGCGGGACAAAACTACGTAGTATCTCTCACGGGAATTTTTAACTTCTGTCCAACACGGATGTTCTTTCCTTTCCTGATCCTGTTCGCCTCCACTATTTTCTGGATGCTGGAGCGGTATCGCGCCGCAATAGTAGAGAGGGTTTCACCCTTTTTCACCCGATGGACGACATACGCGGGCTTGGGCGGCGACCAGGTTGGCAGGCTGTCGATCTTGGCAAGAAGGGCGTTCTTCATGCCAAAAGGGACCTTGAGGTCATATGCCGTGTTTGGCGTGGCCGCGTGACGCAGTTCGGGGTTCAGGTCCACCAAGTCCTGTTGTGAGCAGCCGATCTTTTCCGCCGCCTGCTGGAGCTTCAAGGGTTTTTCAATGCCGACGAGTTCGTAGGGAATGGGCTTATCCAGTTCCTCGAGGGTGAAGCCATACTTCACAGGATCTTTGAGTATCGTGACGACTGCGAGGAAACGTGGATAATACCGCGCGGTTTCCCGCGGCAGCCGCTGATAGAGGTCCCAAAAATTATCGAGATAGTCTATTTTCTGCTGCCTGATTACCCGAAAAACATTACCTTCGCCGCAGTTGTACGCCGCGAGCACCGTGGCCCAGTCTCCGAAATATTCGTGGAGTTCCTTGAGGTACGCAATCGCCGCTGCCGTGGACTTCCTGGGATCGAGCCGTTCATCGATCCATTCATTGCGTTTGAGACCGAACTTGTAGCCCGTTGATGGTATAAACTGCCAGAGACCGAGGGCGCGTGCTCGTGAGAGGGCCCTCACCTTGAATCCGCTCTCTATCAGGGGGAGCCACGTAATCTCTTCGGGAATGCCCGCCTCGTGGAAGGCCTTTACCAGCTCGTCCCGATATTTGCCCGATCGTTTGTAGGATTCAATAAAAAAATTACGTTCCTGGTTCTGAAAGCTCTTGATCTCGCGCTCGACATGTTCATTCACGACAAGGGGTATCTCCTTGTGCGTGCCTTTTACGGCATTGAGACGCGACGTGTAAATCTCCAGAAGCCGTTTCGAGATCAGGAACCGGAGGTCATCCTTCTGCTGGATGGCCCTTCCGTCCGCATCCATGGGCGCTTTGAGGATTAGCGCGTATGCATGGTCCAGGGCTTCGATCGCCTTCTCAGTCTCTCCGGCAGCCCAGAGCCCTTGCGATGACGCGGTAAGCTCGAGTGCCGTATCAAAGAGGTTCTCGTCTCCCTGCGGTGTGACATTGTTTTTTGCTTCTTCAGGGGAGCTATCATCGCCATCGTCATCATCCGCCTCACCGCTATTTTCAACAAGTGCCGTGTCTGATGAAACGGGTGCGGTGTCTGACTGAGGCGACAGGGTGTTGTCTCCAGGGTTTTCAGAATCCCTGGTCTGAAGGACCTCGGCGCGTAGCGCCGCGGTCTCCGATGTTTTCGGTACTGCACAGCCTATGAACAGCAACGATAAAAGAATTGCGACAGGGAGTAACGGAAACGATCTCATATTCATGCGTCGAATAGTACACTATGTATCATGCAAATGCAAATGTATTTCATCGTTTGCTAAGACGCACAGATGCATTACCGGATCTGGATACTTTCCGCATTCGAAGCATAGCGGGAGTGGTATGCGGAATGAACAGGGTCTTCACGATAATTCATAGCAAGACAGATATCTCTTGAAAACAAATATATTTTGTGACATAATTCAGCCGACGTTAATGTAACGAACTGGTTATCCATGATAAAACGAAATAGAATTCTACTCGTAGAAGACAATAAAATGCAGGCATCCATTATCAAGGGCTTCCTGGAGAAAAATGACTACCAGGTCTCCTGGGTGGAAAACGGTATTGCTGCATTCAAGAATGCAAAGATCGGGGATGTGGACCTCATCCTTCTTGACCGTATTCTGCCGGACGTTGACGGGAGTGCGGTCTGCCGGTGGCTTAAGCTTGACCAGAGCACGCGAGACATCCCGATCATCATGCTGACATCCAAAGATACCATTGCCGACAAGGTCGCGGGACTGGCGGCCGGCGCCGATGACTATCTCCCCAAACCCTTCGACGAAAGCGAGCTGAATGCCCGCATCTTCGTACAGCTGAAGAAGAAGTCACAGCAGGACCAGCTCCTCATGGAAAACCGCCGACTTGAGGACAAACTTACGCAAGTGGAGACGCTCGCAATCATCGACTCCCTGACGGGGCTATTCAACCGCAGACGATTCGAATCAATTCTCTCCGTTGAGTTTAAGAGGGCCGCTCGATATCAGACCTCGTTGAGCTGCCTCATGATCGACATCGACCACTTTAAAAAGGTGAACGATACATACGGCCATCAGGGGGGCGACATCGTCCTCAGGGAAATCGTCCAGCTCATCCAGGAAAACATCCGCGAAGTGGATACCGCCGCACGGTGGGGAGGCGAAGAGTTCGTGGTCCTGAGCCCTAACACTGCCAAAGAAAATGCCAAACTTTCCGCCGCCAGGATACTGAAAGCCGTTTCCGAACATACCTTCACCGGTTTAGGACAGCAACAGATCACGGTCAGTATCGGCATCGCCGGAATGCCCGATCCGGCCATGGACTCGAAGGAAAAGCTGCTCCACGCGGCAGACCTCGCCATGTATGAGGCAAAGAAAAACGGGAGAAACCGTGTAGAGACAGCCTGAGCGGTGAAATATTCTCTTTCCCTCCGTATTTATTACGATGATAATCAGAGAAAGGTATTTATTCGGCAGTCCCCTGTCTTTCCTGACCGATTGTCACCAGTTTTGTACATGCATTTGAATAAAGGTAAAATCTCTCCTATCCGGTGAACTATGATTGCGCTTACAGATTACCTTGAACAATATGCCCTCATCGCGCTGGAAAAACAGGATAAATTTGCCATCCTGATCGGCGAACACACGTATGATCTTGATCTCGAATCCGGTAAGATCCGGTTCAATGACAACCTTGAGTTTTCCTATCAGGTCCTCGGCACAGAATCGGACAATACGCTGATATGGCTCTGGGCATGGGCCGATGAACAGACCGAGGAAATACCCGTGAATCTGCTCCAGGCATCCCGCCAGCTTAGAGAATGGGGGAGCAGCAAGGGTATCCAGGAATTTACGCTCCCTTCTGTTGACCTTGACAGGGCCGATGGCCATGTGCTTTCGATGATCGCAACCGAGGTCTGCGGGGCAAGCTGCTATTATCGCGATGCCTACGAAGGAGGCGCGGCATTTGTCCTGATATTCGACAAGAGGATCGACGTTCAGCCCTCCTTCGACCTGTCGCGCTTATCTCGCCGGTTTTTAGACCTGATCTCCCATTATGAACTCAATCATCGGAAGGTTCTGAGCTCTTATCTTCGGATAAAAGGCCTGTCCCCCTCGGAGACAGGCCCCCTGATCACCTGCGAACTCGAATCCGGAGAGCGGTTGAGCGCTGAGTTTGATGAGGCCGGCCGGCTGAAGTTGTTCAATGATGAACTGGTCGCATCCTGAGCCTTCGAGGCCGATCGTGAAGGTTATTTCATAAATATGGTGAACATAATCTGGAACATGAAACTACTCACACAAAAAATAATTTAGACACGGATCAAATCGGATAGAAATATGATTTTCACCGATACGTCAAGGTCTTATCCGGATCAATCATAATTAAATCCGCCTTTATCAGTGTCAAAATCCTTAACACTCGGTTTCAGCATCTTAAGATGCTTGTGTTGTTCAATTGAAACACGAACAAGACATCATGTAGGGAGTGACCCATGGGTCTTCTTGACAAGCTTGACAAAAAATTGCGGCGTTATGAAATTCAAAACGTAACGCTATACCTCATCCTTGGTCAGGTGCTTTTATTCGTGTTTGCCCTTTCCGGAAGATTTATCCTTGAGCGCGTCGTGCTCATCCCTGAACGGGTCCTGGCGGGCGAATGGTGGCGTCTCATTACGTTTCTGTTCATCCCCCCCGTGACCAACCCGATATTCGCTTTTTTTGCCTGGTACCTGTTCTACCTGATGGGTAATGCACTCGAAGGCCACTGGGGAGCGTTCCGATACAACCTCTTTCTTCTTGTCGGATATATCGTGACCGTGGCCGTTTCGTTCATCCTGCCCCTGTATCCGGCAACGAACGTATTCATCGGCGGCTCCGTATTCCTGGCCTTTGCCTTCCTGTATCCGGATTTCGTAATGTACATCTTTTTCATCATCCCGGTAAAGATCAAGTGGCTTGCGCTGCTCACCTGGATCGGCTATGGGTACGAGGTCCTGTTCGGCTCATGGTCTACAAGGATGCTCGTGCTCGCGTCGCTCAGCAACTTCGCACTGTTCTTCGGCAGGGACGTTTTCTGGAGGATGAGGACCGGCAAAAAAATCATGGCGAGCCAGGCACGGCAGTTCACGGGAAAGAAGGAAGTATTCCATACCTGCGCAATCTGCGGTATCACTGATTTGTCTCATCCACGGATGGAATTCAGGTACTGCTCCGAATGCGGCGGTCTTGGGTACTGCACGGACCATATCATCAATCATGAACACGTGAAGAAGAAATAAACCGCCATGACCGGTCCTCAGCCGAATAATCTGCCCATCGACGGCACTCTCGACTTGCACACCTTTCAGCCGGACGAAGTAAAAGACCTCGTACCCGAATATCTTACCGCTTGCCGAGAGCGCAACATCCTGCAGGTGCGCATCATCCATGGGAAAGGAATCGGCACGCTCCGGCTTACTGTTGAAGCGATTCTTCAAAAACTGCCCAGCGTGGAATCATTCAAAAGAGCCGAAGAAGAGGCGGGGGGCTGGGGGGCGACGATTGTGACGCTGCGGGGGGAACGCGGGCGATGAACAGTAAACCCTCTCTGCAGACCATTGAACATAGAATTCAGCGGAGAAGGGGTTAGGGGGGATTTTCATTATCTTCCCTGTCGTTCTCATACAGGGATGATTCATAAGCTTTAAACGAATAAAGGCGACAGAGATATCTCTGTCGCCTTCGTAATCGATCGAATTCAGTGACCCGTTACGCTACCGCGTACACACTCACCTGCTTGCGGGTCTTATCATAGCGCTCGAACTTCACCACGCCGTTTATCTTGGCAAAGAGCGTATCATCGCAGCCCTTGCCTACATTCTCGCCCGGGTGAACTTTGGTACCGCGCTGACGTACAATGATCGTCCCCGCATGCACCTGCTCGCCGTCATACCGCTTAACGCCAAGATACTGCGGATTGCTGTCTCTTCCATTTCTCGAACTGCCGACACCCTTTTTATGAGCCATTATCCCCTCCGGAAAATACCAAATCACAAGCACCAAATCCCAAATAAGTTCCAAGTTCCAATGACCGAAATTCCAAACGTTTGGATACGTGTATTTATAATTTCGATATTATTTGTGATTTGTTATTTGCAATTTGTGATTTATTTATTATGCGATAATTTCCTTTACCTTGATCGCGGTATAATTCTGCCGGTGACCGTTGGTCTTGCGGAAACCTTTGCGGCGCCGATGCTTGAAAATGAGGAGCTTCTCGCCCCTATCCTCGTCCACGACCTCTGCGGTGACTTTGGCGGACGCGAGCATGGGTTTGCCGACAGACATCTTATCTCCGTCCGCAATCATGTAAATATCCTTTATCTCGACAGTATCACCCTTCTTTGCATCAAGGCTCTCCACTCTGACCACATCGCCAGGAGACACCCTGTACTGTTTTCCACCGGTTTTGATGACTGCGTACATGCACTTCCTCCTTGAACAAACAAACTCATTCGCGCTTATTTAGAGCACATAAAATACCATGTAACATGCGGACTTGTCAAGGTAAAAAATAGGTTTTTCATCAAAAAAGCGTCATCCCAGGCAATTTGACACAGGCATCGGCCGCCTGCTACAATGTGAGGAAAAGAAAGTCATTCCGCATACATGGCATATTACGAATTTACCATAACAGTCCCCGACACGTTCAAAGATACCCTCATTCAGAGGCTCTCTGAAGCGGGCTGCCTCGGCGTGATCGAGAACGATGAGGCGCTTGTCGCCTACTTCTCCAAGACTTGCGATCTCAATACAATAACAAACGACCTTTCTCTCCTGAAAGCCATCCTTGAAAAAGCCGGCCGTACTCACAAGCTGACGTTCGACTATATTTTGATCCCCGAACAGGACTGGAACGAGTCATGGAAAAAAGGATTTCAGCCGGTTGATGCCGGAGCGCACTTTACCATCATTCCTCCCTGGGAGAAAAATAGGGAGGGCCGCATCAACCTGGTCATAGACCCCGCCATGGCCTTCGGCACGGGCCATCACGAAACCACGCGGTCGTGCCTTGTACTCATGGAGAAGTATGCGGAGAAATGCGGAAAAGGAAGTTTTCTCGATCTCGGCACCGGCACCGGCATCCTTGCCATTGCCGCATCGAAGCTCGGATACGGACGCGTCGTCGGCATAGACACCGACCCCCTTGCTGTTGAAGCGGGATTGATCAATATCAAGATCAATCAGGTCCCGGACGTGGAGATCCGGGAAGGAAGTCTCTCTGAGATTGAAGACACCTATGACGTTATAGCGGCAAACCTGATATCCGGGGTCCTGGCCCAGCTCTCCCCGGCTTTTTCCGGTCGCATGAACCCCGGCAGCATCGCCATCCTCTCGGGCATCCTTATCGGGCAGGAAGATGAGGTCATTGCGGCTATGCAGCATGCCGGGCTGAGGCTCATTGAACAGTATCGTGACGGCAAATGGGTTTCGCTTGTCGTGGAACAAAACAGGCAGGCCTGAAGCATTTTCTAATGAAGGCACCGTTCGAATTCATAAGGTTTTTTCGTATGATGGTTAAAAATCTTTTTTCACCACAGAGGCACAGAGACACAGAGGAAACCGTGAATCAAAATCTTTTTTCTTGGTTTTAAACCAAAGCAAGGTCTTAATTCTCGATCTTAACCACAGGATTAAAGCTGCGCCGTTCTCTGTGTCTCTGTGGTTATGCATTGCTTTCAACTTTTTCACGAATGAACCATTCATAATAATAGTTTACAATAAGAACCGGCTTGTTTATAATTACACCTATGCTTACGACGCAACCTGCACGGCTTTTTCACTATCAGAGCATCCTTATTCCCCTTCTCGGAATGATCGTCCTTTCCCCCCTGAATGCCTTTGCTACAGCGGACTATGCGCGCCAGACCGGATTCGAATGCAAACAGTGCCACATTGACGCTATCGGCGGCGGTCCGCTCACCCAGGCGGGAGAGAACTTTCTCCTTGACCTGAAATCCAAAGGTTTATACCGGCCCTTGACCGTGATCCAGCATATCGTACGTCTCATCATCGGATACCTGCATATGATCGCGGCAATTATGTGGTTCGGGACGATCATGTACGTCCATATCCTCCTGAAGCCCGCATATGCCTCAAAAGGCCTGCCCAAGGGCGAACTCAGGCTTGGCTGGCTCTCAATGATCGTGCTGCTGATAACCGGCACGCTCCTGACCGTCGCACGGATGGCCTCGTGGGAACAGTTTTATACTACGAGATTCGGCATCTTGTTGAGCATTAAGATATTCCTGTACCTCATCATGCTCTCCAGCGCTGCGGTGGTCACCATCTTCATCGGTCCCCGGCTGCGCAAGAGACTGACAAGCCCCGTCGCGGACCTTCTCGCACATAATATCACCGTTGAGCAACTCACCCATTTCGACGGCAAGGAAGGCAGGCCCGCATATATCGCGTACAAGGGGCTCATCTATGATGTTTCGCGCGGCAGGCTCTGGAAGAATGGATCGCACCTGGTAAAGCATGCCGCGGGCGGCGACCTGACGGACATCCTCAAAACAGCGCCGCACGGCGAGGAGAAGATTCTTGCCATGCCCCAGGTCGGAACACTTCGCGCTTCCACGGAAAAGCCGGAACAGCCTTTCCCCATGCGGCTCTTTTACTTCTTTGCATACATGAATCTCATCCTTGTCTTCGTCATCACTTTTGTCATCGCGCTCTGGAGATGGTGGTAGCACCCTAATCCGGACTAGCCGGAATATTAATCTTCGACAGGATAACAGGATACAATCCGAAAAAAGCATTTCATCCTGAAAAATCCTGTCAATCCGGTTATCCTGTCAAAGAAGGTTTGATTATTTCGTTCCATTTTGAGTAGAATTTGATTCAATAGTAGCAGCAAAGGAGTGAATATTTTGCCCGATATTAATATTTCCCGCATACTGTATATGGAAGACGACCCGGGGCTCGCGCGCCTGTTGCAGAAAATACTCCAGCGGCGCGGCTTTATCGTCGATGTGGCGGCAAACGGTGAGGAAGGGCTTGCAATGGCCAAGGCGTCACCGTATGACCTGCTGCTGGTGGATTACAATATGCCGTTCAAGGGCGGGATCGATGTCATCCGCGCGCTTTCCTCACAAGGCGACTTTCCTCCGACGATCATGGTGACCGGTGAAGGCAATGTAGCGGTCGCCGTCGAAGCGCTTAAGATGGGTGCGGCCGATTACCTCGTAAAAGACGTGGACATGAAGTATCTTGACCTGCTTCCTTCCGTCATCGACCAGGTGCTCCTCAGGCAGCAGCTTCTCAAAGAACGGCACTTGATGAGCGAGGCTGTGAGGGAAAGCGAAGAACGGTACCGGCAACTCTTTGAAAGCAATCCCATTCCTACCCTGGTTTACGACATCCAGACCTTGGGGTTTCTTGCGGTCAATAACTCCGCAATCTCCCATTATGGATATTCCAACGATGAGTTTCTCTCCATGACGGTCAAGGACCTCTACGCGCCGGAAGATATCCCCAATCTCCTGAGCGTTCTGTCTAAGCTCGGCCAGGGTGAGAAACAGCACGGCTTCTGGAGGCACCTGCTGAAAAACGGCTCGCTGATAGATGTGGAGATAACCTCGCACTGCATCATGTTCTGCGGGAAACGTGCCCATTTCGTCCTGGCGAACGACATTACGGACCGCAAAAAAGCGGAAGAAAACCTTTTGAGAGCGCAGAAGCTTGAATCCCTCGCTGTCCTCGCCGGCGGGCTTGCTCATGACTTCAATAACCTGCTTACCGCCATCCTCGGCAATATTTCGCTGGCGAAGCTGGACATCCCTCCTGCCGAAGGAGGTCTCTATGAATGCCTGGACGCTGCTGAAAAGGCCACTACGCGCGCACAGAGTTTGACCCAGCAATTGCTTACCTTTTCCCAGGGCGGGACCCCCCTCAAGAAGCCCCTGTCCGCAAAAAAAGTGATCGAAGACTCGGCTAATTTTGCCCTCCGGGGGTCCAAATCCCGGTGCGCATTGAATATCCCACACGACCTCTGGCAAATCAAGGCGGATGAAAGCCAGCTGGGCCAGGTGATCCACAATCTTATAATAAATGCCAACCAGGCCATGCCTGAAGGGGGAACGGTGACGGTCTCTACCAGGAACCTCACACTGGAACAGAACAACCCGCTGACTCTCAAGCCGGGTGACTATATAGAGATATCAGTTTCCGACCAGGGAACTGGGGTCCCTCAAAAATATCTCCAAAAAATATTCGACCCCTACTTCACCACAAAAGACGAAGGCGGGGGACTCGGGCTTGCAGCCGCCTACTCGATTATCAAACATCACGACGGGTACATAACTGTTGAATCCTCTCCGGAAAAAGGGTCGACCTTTCATATCTATCTTCCCGGATACAAGGACGCACCCCGCGCAACATCTGCCCAGGAAACGACGTCGGTTCACGGATCCGGTCGGATCCTGATCATGGATGACGAGGAAATGATCAGAGCGGTAGCCGGTGCGATACTCACCAGGTTCGGCTACGATGTGGAATACTCGCAAGACGGCGCTGAAGCAGTCGCTTTATATGAAAGGGCGATGAAACGCGGATGGCCCTTCGATGTCGTCATTATGGACCTGACCATCCCGGGCGGTATGGGCGGAAAGGAGGCGGTTGAGAGGCTGCACAAGATCGACCCCGACGTGAAAGCGATCGTTTCGAGCGGCTATTCAATCGACCCCATTATGGCGCAGTACAAAGATTACGGTTTCTGCGGTGTGGTATCCAAGCCCTATACTATTAAGGAGCTGAGTGAGACGGTACGCAAAATAATAGCCGACAAAAAAGGGTAGCTCTTCATATGATCGGCGTCATATAAAATTCCTTCCGGACCGGATATACTATGTTCATGAGTAACAAATGCCCGGTTCGAGGAAAGGATCGCCCATGGAACTGCTCGATCTCAAGAAACTGATACAATTCAATCCCGGAAAGATATCGCGAGAAATGCTTTCGGACAAGCCGGAAATGAGGGTCGCCCTTATGTGCCTCGACGTCGGCCAGAAGCTTGATCCCCACAAGGCCCCGCTGCGCCTCTTGATGTACTGCGTCCAAGGCAAAGGGACCTTCACCGTGGGCGACGAGAAGATGGAAGCGGATGAGAAGACCTGCATCCTCTGTGAGCCGAATGTACTGCACGGCTTTGCAGCCGACAAAGGTGAAAAGCTTGTGGTTATGGCGATCGTGACGCCGATAGATTGATTATTTGAGTAGCGGAAGTCTTTGTTGAAGTTCTCGCTGTCTTGAAGCAGCCACTATAAAAGCCCCTGTCTTATGAGACAGGGGATTTTCCCAGTATCGTGTCCCGTAACGATCATTAGTCACCTTCTTCACAACCAATACTCGGGATATTTCCTGTTCTTTGAAAGGTTGTTCACCAGCAGGGCGACGATCAAAAGGACGCACGCGCCTGCTCCGGCAGGAAGAAAGGCGTAAAGGAATCCGAGGCTGTGGATCTTGGGACCTCCGATAACAGCAATCAAAGCCGTTGCGCCGCCGGGCGGGTGGAGTGTTTTGGTAGCAAGCATGGCAACGATCGCAAGGGACACTGCTAAAGCAGCGGCAAACCAGATCGTTCCACACAGGAGTTGATAGCATGCCACACCTACAAGTCCGGATACGACGTGGCCACCGATAAGGTTCCGCGGCTGGGCGAGGGGCGACTTGATCGCGCCGTATACCAGAACGGCCGAAGCGCCGAACGAGCCGATCAGCAGTGTCAGCTCATGGGGTTCGAAATAGATTGAGGAAAGGTATCCGCAGATCCCGATACCAATCACCGCTCCGAGCCATGACCATATGAACTCCCGCCACACTACTCCCGGCGGGCTCTTGGCGCCGCCCTTCATTTTTGAGATATATTCCACGATAGTCATAATTCAGCAGCGAGGCTACTTTACTCATCCCTCATCTTTCGTCTTTCGTCTTTCGTCCTTCGCCCCTCGTCCTTCATTCCCTTCTCCCCATCGCCCGCACGATATCGGCCCGGGAGACGATCCCGACGAGCCTTCCTTCACTATCGACTACCGGCAGTCGTTTTATCCTTCGCTCATCGAGGATCTTCGCCACCTCTGCGATATTGTCATCGGCCTTGCTGGTTATAGGTGGAAAACTCATGACATCTTCAACCTTATCCCTGCTCGTTGTTCGCGTTGGGACCGGCTCTCCGAGGATTTTTCGTAAAACATCCTTGAACGTATGTCCCTTCCTCATCCCGGCAAGCATCAGGACATCCGCCTCACTGATGACGCCGATCACGCGATTGTTGTCATCGACCACGGGCATTCCGCTGATCCTGTTCTCCGACAGCAGCCTTGCCGCTTCGTGAAGATCAGCGTCACGCTTGATGGTGACCACACTCTTCGACATTACGTCTTTTACCGGGACCTGTGAGACGATACGTTCCCGCGCGTGTCTGAGGGCGATTTCATAGATCTTTTTGAGGTCTTCCTCGGTGATATCCATGTAGGCCTTCATGTCCCTGAGCGCAGCCCTCAGATCTTCTTCCGAGGGGGGTGAACACACCTTTCTGGTATCCATAAGCCTCCCGTATAGTTCCCCGCATGTTCCTGTTCAATTATAAAAGAAACCCCTGATCAATCGTATGACGCGCGTCATATGCTATTTGTCCTTGCTCTCGGTCCTGACCACGAGCCAGTAGACAAGGCCGATGACCAGGATGGCCGAGATCAGGTAGTAGATCGATTCGGGCCGGTCATGCTTAAGCGTTGCGATCATCGTTTCTCTGATCATCGTGACGAGGGCAACACCGATGAACACGCTGATATGGAACTTCCCGCCTTTAAGGTGCGATATCTCGGTGTTCATGAGTTCGATCAAAAGCCACAGGATCAGCATGGACCCGAGGGCCGATATGATCCCGCTTTCGAGGTCGCCGGCGATCAGGTGCCCGACGTCGACGATGAACAGTCCGACCACGCTGAGCGTCAGTCCGATCAGGGCAAGGACGAGGACAAGGTTCATGGACTGCGAGAACCGTTCCGAGAAGGTAATGAGCATGCTCTTCACCTTGTATACCGGCGAATACGTCTTGATCTCCTCCTCTATGTAGGAGGTCGTGATGATGTCAAGGCTGATGTCGAGGATCTTGCCCACGGATATGATTTTATCGGTCGCCCCATCCCTGTCTTCCTCCAGCTTCTGGATTATCCCGATGCACGCATTTTTGACAAGGTTTATGGCCCGGTTCATATAGTGGGCGTCCACGTTGTGTTTTACGTGCGCTGCGCCGATCCGGACGAGCTTTTCATAGTACCGATTATCATAATTCCCGGAGAAGAGCTCGAGAAACCATTCCCGCTGCGCCCCGAAAACGTGTTTTTTCCGCGTCTCGTCGGAGAAGAATTTCGCGGCCCCTTTGGTCCCCATGATCCAGAGGCTGAGCGTGCTCATGATATTGTCCGCATGCTCTTCCATAAGGGGGCGCATTCTCGCAAGCAGTTTCTCATCGTCTTCCGAGAACCGATAATCATGCTTGAT
>JBGPIG010000025.1:0-14679 GCA_041484745.1 Nitrospirota bacterium
CAGCCTCGGTCTTGCGCAAGGCAGGAACACGTTGAGCATTTGCGATAACCAGCAGCAGAATTCGTATCAATGTGGCGGACTGGGAAAACAGTTCGACATTTTCACCACGGGCGGCACGGCGCCGAAGATCAATAACATTTCGGTAACCGGTAAGACGTGCGCGGCTGCCACGGCTTCGCTCGTTGGCCCGGACAATTGGAACCAATATACTAGCACTGATGTCTGCACCGTCAACATCACCGGCACGGTCACATCAATTACCGGCCAGTTGAGCCTGTACGTAAATAACGACTCTCAGAACGGTCAATATAGTGCGAATGTCACCATCAGTAGTGGATCATTCGCTTTCAACAATGTGCCCGTCTATAAGGGCAGGAACTGGTTAAGCATTCAAGACCAGGGTACTCCACCGAATTATATGCCGCAGAATGCGAATAGTTTCGGCATAGAGACCGCGGCGGGCGCAACTTTTGTGGCCCCGATAGCGGCCACGGTGAAAATCCTGGGCACGACGCTTCCGCCGACCAACTCGAATATATTCAATGCGCAGTATGATGCGGGAAGTGCGGCTGCCATAACGCTCGACGTTGTCCTGCAGAACACCCCCAGCCCAAGCTGCACAGCAGGCCCCTGTGCCGGCTGGGACCAGTGGTCCGATCCGGATGGGACCTATGTTACCAGCGGGAATCTCACTTCAACGACCACTTTGAATATACCGATAACCTTGAAGACGGGATGGAACGAGATCAGCATCGGCGACGGCATGAACAACTGGTATAACATCCGGATATTCACGAAAGGTGGTATTCCGAATATTCCGCCGAATATTATCACTTCTGTTGACGGCAATGCCGTGACTCAGCACATGGGCTACTTTAACTATACAACCGCGAGCTGTCAGGTCACCATCATCGGCACGACCACGAACCCCGGGCCGGTCAATGTGAACCTGAACAACTACAACAATGCGACCGGAAATTCTGTGAATGAGTTCCAGACGGTTACTCCGGTCGGCGGCACATACACCATTATCCAGAACGTGTATCAAGGTGTGAATGATATCAATATCAATGACTCTCAATATTTCTGGCAGGGCGTGAGTGTAACAAATACCGCGACCGGAGCCAGCTGCGTGGCGACGGTGTTTGACGTGACATCGATCAAAGCCGGTGCGACTATTCTCACGCCTGACGTCAATGGCGACTTCAATGCGGGCACTGCCTCGTCCGTGGTCATTTCAGGCACGGTCAAGGCAAACAGCACGGTGAACATCAATGTATCGGGGTTGTATTACAATATGTACCCGGCAACGGTGACAGGTACGACTTTTACGGCAACGGTGCCTATCTACAACGGTTACAACTCAATCTCGGTCACGGATGGATTTAACTGGATTTACAAGAACGTTTACACCAGTGGCGGCGCGACCTATACGCCGCCGATCTACAATGTGTCCGTTTCTCCTGGTACGCTCACCTCTGGAGGAGCGGCATCAGATACGTGGGCGGATTGGGACACGACCGCCGCATCCGTGACCATTACCGGGAGCGCGAAGCAGAGCGGGAGCGGCTCGTATTCCTTGAATGGAACTTATGCGCCAATGCCAATCACCGGCGCCGCGACCCCTGTGTTCTCGGTGACGGTGAGCTTGATGTATGGCTCTAACAATATCACGCTGTATGATGCTAATATGAATATGTACAGCCTGTATATTTATAGCTCGGGAGGTACCGGGGCACCGGTACAGTTCGTAATGATTACAAGCCCGCTGCAAAATGCGACTGTAGGGACAGTTGGGACAACTAGCCCGGTGACCGTGTCGGGGACCATTGACCTTACGAAAGGGTTTATGCCCCAGTATGTGTACGGATATGCGTATGACTATACGACGAGCGTGGGTACTTCGTACTCGAGTGATACTTATGAACAGACGACGTATGGCTATCTGCCGGTGATCTATAATTCATTAACCGGCGCTTTCTCATTTGTTGTGCCGATAACCGGTGGTAATATGAAGCAGATCTATGTAAGTGCATATGATGCAAGCTCGGTGAATCACTATTATGGCATTTATGTGAATAACACGTTGGGGTATTATAGCTACTTTGGCAAACCCGGCGCGAAGCTGAGCGCGAAGCAGATGAAAGCTCAGGCGCATAAGACCGAGTTCCTGAGGCACATCAGAAAAGGTCGTTAGACTTACCAGTAGTGGTGGTCTGAACATCATCGAATCGGGGGTAGGGGTTTTCCCTACCCCCTTTTTTTACAGCCAAACAGTTCATTCTGTAGTAGAATGTCCTACTGGAAAGCAAGAGGTGGGTATGCTGAGAAAGACTTTTTTACCGTTATGTATATTTTGTACAATTGTCTCATTGTCCGCAAGTGTTTGTTACGCCGGACGGTCACAAAAGCCGCTTTCACCGATCCGCATAACTATCGTGCCGACCCATGCGGGCGTTACACCTGCCGGCATAAAGCCGGGTGATGTTGTGGAATTCAAGGTAACAGCAGTATCATTCCTGGATACACAAGAGATGCGCATAAAGGTTGAGCTTTCGGATGGGGCGGAGCTTGTAGACGGAAATGCGGCATGGTCAGGTCCGGCCGCAAAAAATGAGGAGAAGGTCTTCATTATCACAGTCCGTGCTTCGCAGGAGGGCAAGGGAAAGATCTGGGTCCATGGCGCTATTCCCGGCTCACAAGGCGCGTCTTTTGCCACGGAGTCATGGTATCAACTCGGCGCCGATGCGAATGCAAGTATGAAGTCCTCGGTCAAGGGCGCAAAGCCGCCGGTGAGGAAAGACAGTAAAGGCAGAGATGTGATTGAATATCGATAAAATGTATCCGCAGATTACGCAGATTACGCAGATTAAAATGTCTTGGACATGATGGAAACGAAAAAAATGCAGAGTGATAATGACCCCAGGACATATGCGATTATCGGCGCAGCGATGGAAGTGCATCGAACATTGGGATTTGGTTTTTTAGAAGCCGTGTATCAAGAGGCGCTTATACTCGAATTCATCTTAAGGAATGTCCCATTTCGTAAGGAAGTGGATTTACCTGTTACGTTCAAAGAGCAACTTCTTACTACGGCGTATAGGGCTGATTTCATTTGCTATGATAGTGTTATTGTTGAGTTAAAAGCTATCAGTCAATTGAGCGGAAAAGAAGAAGCTCAGATTATTAACTATCTTAAAGCCACTGGTTTAACTACTGGCTTGGTTATTAACTTTGGAGCAAGAAGCTTGGAATATAAACGCTTTGCTTTCAATGGAAAAATCATAGCCTGTGATAAGTGATGTTACAAGACAAGGGTAAATCTGTGTAATCTGCGAAATCTGCGGAAAAAACAAGCCGGCAGTTATTACGGATGTTCTTTCAGGGAATAAATAAATGAATCTAAAATCATTATCATCAGCCTTTCTTTTTATAAGTATTCTCTGTGGATTATTGTTCCAAACCGGCTGCGGTAGCCCCACCAACAGTTCAAACCAGCCCTCCACATCGGTTCCCCGCGCCCCCTCGGGAATTATCGCCCTTGTCGGAGATGGACAGGTGACGTTAAGCTGGAACCGTGTTTCATCAGCTGCATCATATAATATCTACCGATCAACGACGACGGGTGTCAGCAAGGCAACGGGTACGAAGATATCGGCGCTCGTAGTCGCGAATTCATACGCGGATACAACCGGGTTGGTGATCGGAGCCACATACTATTATATTGTGACAGCGGTCAACACCAATGGCGAGAGCTCCGAGTCAGCTCAAGTATCGGTAACGATCCCACCTCTTGCGCCACCCACGGCGGTAAGCGCTGTTGCGGGCGACGGCAAGGTCACTCTGAGCTGGAGTCCTGTTCCCTTTGCGTTATCATACAATATTTACCGCTCTACCTCCGCTGGTCAACCGGGATCAAAGATCAATCAGAGTGCCGCTGCATCGCCATACATTGACAACGGGCTCACAAATGGAACAGCCTACTACTATGTTGTCACCGCGGTCAGCGGCACGAACGAGAGCGCCGGATCTACAGAAGTAGCGGCAATGCCCGCCGTAGCACCAATCATGGTTACTGTTACTGGAACGGTCCGGTATGCGGACAAAGAATATGATGTAAATGGTTTTACAGGCGCTACGAATTACAAGTCAGTGCGGTTCGCCAGCGTTGAAGTCGTTGATGTTGTATCAAACGCCGTCATCCCCAACGCAACAACCACTACGGATTCAACTGGTTCTTACAGCATAGTATTATCGTCACAAACGTCAACCGTATATGTACGGGTGAATTCCTCTGCCACGCTCACACCCGGGCATACCGTGGATGTAAAAGATCTTTCTGCTGCTCTCTATGGTGTTCCGAGCAAAAATATTGTTCCTACCGGAAACGCAATGGTGAATATCGATGTTCCTGTTACGAATACGGCCGCAGGAGCATTCAATATCCTCGATGTCTATGTTTCCGCTTTCCAGTTCGTCCAAAGCTTATCGGGAACGTATCCACCGGCGCTTACGGCATATTGGCAGATAGGAAATCCGAACGGTACCTGGTTCTGCACGAGCACCGATCCCACCAACTGTCCGAATGGAACTGGCATCTATGTCCTTAATCAGCCGGATGATAGTGATGAATATGACGATGATGTGCTCTGGCACGAGTTCGGTCATTTTACAGCGGCAAAATTTTCACGGGATGACTCTCCGGGTGGGGTGCACTACCTGACCTCGAACGATCTCGATTTGAGACTTTCCTGGAGCGAAGGGTGGGGGGATTTTTTCCCGGGTGCCATTAAGTCCTGGTTGTCGGCCAATCATCCGGAGCTGCTCTCAACGCCGCCTGCGGTGCCCCTTTCGCAATATGTGGACACTGTGGTTTCGCCTTTGACCGGTGTGGGTATTTCCATAGACATCAATAGTCCGACTCAGGATCCCTATGTTTATGCGTCCAGCGAGATAGCGGTTGCAAAGGTTTTGTGGAACTTGATGGCCAGTACCGGTACTGGCCATTATGGCATGAAGCCGGTATGGGACGTAATAACAAGTTTCTCGGCTCTCAATAGTTCTAATTTCCCGCTGCCCGATCAGGTCAATCTTGAAACGTTCTGGGACGGGTGGCTGCAGCAGAATTCTCCGTCAGGCACTTCGCTACAGTTACTCCAAACAATATTCAGCGAGCGGAAGATCGACTATAAACCTGATTCGTTTGAGAATCCGAATGACGGGTCCTTTAATTCTGCGCACAAATATGTTGTCTTAGGCACACAGGAGGTTCACACCCTCTATCCGGCAGGGGATGCGGATTATGTGGCCTTCGATGTGACGTCGACAACCCAGTCCTTTACCATTAGAACTAATCCGGTGAGGAGCGGCGCTGCTACGATCATAACCCTGTATGGATCAAATACAATCCCAGTGCGGACGGTTGATAATTCCACTCCTTACTCTGGGTCTGTGCCGAGTATCTTTGTGCCGAGTATCTGCGATAACTTGCTCGTGTGTCATGAGAACAGACCCGATCTTCTCAGCTCTCAAATTAGCGGTTTTACGTTTCCGTCGCCCGGAACATACTATGTAAATGTTACTTCCTCACCGGACAGACCGCTTTCCGCAGGACGGTATGGGTCGTATACGCTTTCCATCACCTCTCCGTAGTGTGTTTTAGTGAAGGCCTCCGAGGAGGGCGTATACATATCGGGGGGGGGGATTCAGAAATTAAGTATCATGAGAGGGGGGCCGTCGGTTCCCCCTTCTATTATTTGTGCTTTGCTTCCTGCCACAGCTTTTCCATCTCCTCCAGCGTCATATCGTTCAATGATTTTCCCGTATTCTCCGCATGCTCCTCGATATGCCGGAACCGGTGGATGAACTTGCTGATGGTCTTTCTGAGCGCCTCCTCCGGATTCACGCCGAGGAACCGCGATATGTTCACGAGCATGAAGAAAATGTCTCCCAGCTCTTCCTCAATGCCGGCTGCATCCTTGTTCTTGAGCGAATCCTTGAATTCCGCTATTTCTTCGTCGAGCTTAGGAAGCGCCTCATCGATCTTACTCCAGTCGAATCCAACGCGCGCGGCCCGCTCCTGGAGGCTGTGGGCGCGGAGCAGCGAGGGGAGGTGCCGTGGAATTCCTTCGAGGATGGATTTCCGATCTTCGTATCCTTTCTCCTTTTTTTTAATCTCCTCCCAGTTCGCCAGCACTTCCTTGTCCGTGCTGAGCCGGGCGTCCCCGAACACATGGGGATGGCGACGGACCATCTTCTCGACATTGTTTGAGATCACATCCTGGATGGTGAACTGGCCGCTTTCTTCCGCGATACGGGCGTGGAAAATGATCTGGAAAAGGAGGTCACCGAGCTCTTCCTTTACCTTGTCCGGAGAACCCTCATCGAGCGCGTCCACCACCTCGTAACACTCTTCGATCAGGAAAGGCTTGAGCGAATCAGGGGTCTGTTTGCGGTCCCAGGGACAGCCATCAGGTCCGCGGAGTTTGGCCATGAGTTCGACGAGGTCTGAGAAATTATTATTCATCTGAAAATCCTTTTCTGTCGTCCGTCATCCCCGAACGGTTCTCTCTAGGATCCAGGATTTCAGACATTTAAAAACTGGATTCCCGATTTAGGCATTCGGGAATGACCGTATAGAGTGGTATCGGAGTTATTGTGCAATCAGTATAATCTTATCGCTATTATGGGGCAAGCTTTTTCCTTGAAAGAACAGTATGATCTATGGTAATCTATCATTAATGATGGATTCACAATAAGCCGAATTTAGCCGCGGAGACGCAGAGACGCCGAGAAAATCCTTATTATGTTCAAGGTGCATTTCTCCGTGCCTCCGCGTCTCCGCGGTGGATAATGACTTTTACGAATATATCAACAATAGTTATCGGATCGCATCGCTGGCGCTGAAAGGAGATTCATCATGTTTCAGAGGACGCTTTACTCGGTTATCATATTTTCCGCTTTCATTCTTCTTACCGCCATGGGCGGGACCGGAGGGTTTGAACGGGCGCCCCGGGTCGAAAAGAACTATACTGTAGTCATTACCGACGCGTCGGGTAACAGGATCGAGGGAGAGAAGTTCAGCTGGGAGGGAAGGGTCCACTTCGCCGGATACCTGGGGATGGCGCAGGTGACGATGCCCTTCGAGAGAGTCAAGGAACTGACCGTGGGCGAGAAAAAAGAGCGGAAGGTGAAGGTCACGGCGAAACTCACGGACGGGACTGAGACGAGCTTCGATGTGGAGGCAAAGGCCCGCTGCTACGGTGAGGCGGCGTTCGGAAGCTTCATGCTGCAGATGGATGAGATCAAGTCAATTTCGTTTAAGAAAAACTGACCCGACCACAGAGGCACAGAGTCACTGAGAAAAACTGCCGTTACTGGAAGGCGGTTATATGAAGTTCTCTGTGTCTTTGCGCCTCTGTGGTTTTTTATTTCTTATCGCGGTCATTCATTGTGAGTGAATTGAATCAAAAGACGGTTCCTACCCATGACGGCAACATCAAAGCGCTGCTTGATGCAGAGAGCGCGATCATGCGCGACGCTCACTTCAGCGGAGCGGGCGGCAGCGAGGTGGTGCAGCGCCGTACCGCCCTCATCGACAGAGTACTCCGCGATGCATACAGGCCCTTGGCTGAGATCGGCCCCATGCCCGCGCTCCTCGCTATAGGCGGATACGGCCGGGGGGAGATGAACCCTCATTCCGACATCGATATCATGTTTCTGTGCAAAGACGAGACGGACCGGCAGCGCTCTCCGGAGCTGCTTTACCTGCTCTGGGACGCTGGTCTTGACGTGGGGTACAGTGTCCGGACCGTGAAAGAGAGCGTATCGCTTGCCCGGCAGGACATCAAGATCCGCACCTCCCTGCTTGAGTCCCGTCTCATTGTCGGAGACACCGGCCTGTACGATACATTTTTTAAATCAATGCAAAGCGAGGTCTATTTCTGGAAGACCTCTTCATTCATAAACGAAAAAATATCGGAGCGGAATGCGACTCGCAGAAAATACGGCGGTTCTGTCTATTTGCGAGAACCGAATATCAAAGAAGGCGAAGGGGGACTCCGGGATTTTCATACCGCCTTTTGGATCGCCTTTGCTCATTTCAGAATATCATCACTTGATGAACTGGTCAGCCAGGGTATCATAACGCAAGGACAGTTTGCGGTGTTTCTTCGGTCGCGGAGCTTCCTCTGGCGTATTCGGAATGAGATGCACTATCTCTCGGGACGCAAGAACGACCATCTTACCTTCGATCTGCAGGAGCAATCAGCCCAGGATTTCCACTACCGCGACTCGGCCCATCTGCTTGCGGTTGAGCGGTTCATGAAGGCCTATTATCTCCACGCGAGAAACATCAGGGAATTCTCGAACATTGTGGTTGATTCCGTCGTCCGGAAGTCGGCCCGAAGATGGTTTGAGCGCACGCTTTCGATCGGGCCCTTCAAACTGGCCGGAAAGACCCTCTTCCCCGCGACAGATGAGGGATGCAAAGGGAACGCCGAGCTCATCATGACCGCCTTTGATATCGCCCATTCGCGCCATGCGGTGTTCTCGGACAGGCTTAAATCGCATGTCCGATGGTGTCGGATGAGTGATGAGGTGCGGTCATCGTCCGAGGCGTCGACGGCCTTTCTCTCCATCCTGAACAACCCAGACGGTCTTGTGGAAACGCTCACGCTGATGAAGGACCTGCGTTTTCTCGGAAGGTACCTCCCGGAATTTCGGGCAATCCAGGCGCTGGCGAAACACGATTATTACCATAAATACACGGTGGACGAGCACATCCTTCTTGCCATCAGGAACCTGCAGGATTTGTGGACCGGCAATTATCCCGCCCTTGCCCACTTTTTTGATGCGTTCAGAAGACTCTCCAAGCGCTGGGTCCTTGTCCTCGCCGTTCTGCTTCACGATCTGGGCAAGGTGTACCGGTATGGGCATGAGCACAAAGGTGTCGATCTGGCCCGGCAGGTCCTTACGAGGCTCGGCATCGCCGGGGAAGACCGGGAACGGATACTCTTTCTTATCCGGAACCATCTGGTCATGGCGAGTTTGTCGCAGCGTCGTGAGCTCACCGACCCTAAGGTGATCGTCGATTTTTCACGGCTTGTGCGCGACCGTGAAAACCTCGACATGCTGTATCTCCTCACGTATGCCGATATCTCGGCGGTGAATCCCACAGCCTGGACCCAGTGGAAGGCCGCGCTCCTGCAGGACCTCTACCTAAGAACCCTCACCTACCTCGAAACAAGCGCTCAGGCCGTTGAAGGGGAGCATCAGGCGCGATTGATTTCCGCGTCAGCCAGGATCAGAAGCGCCGCTGCCGATCTGTTCTCGTCCGAAGAGATAAACGCATTCCTCGGGTCCATGTCCGACCAATATGTCCTTACCACGCCGACGCACAAAGTAATCGACCACCTGGGTATGCTGCAGCGGCTTCCCGACGAGCACCTCGTCATTCAGTACCGGCATTACGCCCTGAAAGGCTATACCGAACTTACGGTCTGTGCCTATGACGCCTACGGCATGTTCTACCGGACCGCCGGCACGATCGCTTCAAAGAAGCTGAATATCCTCCGCGCTCAGGTGTATACCTCCAAGAACGGCGTGATGATCGACATGTTCCAGATCACGGACCCCGAAGGGAACCTCTGTGATTACGAAGAGGCATGGGAGAGTGTGCGCGGGGATCTCCGGACAGCGCTCATGAGCGGGGCCGGGCCTCCGGAGCCGGGCCTGTATGTTTCACCACAGCCGCTGCCAGGAGCGGTCACTGCCGCGGTGGCATTCGACAATGAAACCGCCGAAGCATTTACCATCGTTGATATTACAGCCCGCGACAGGGTCGGATTTCTGTATAAGGTGACGAAAATACTCTACGACCTCAACCTGGACATCGGTTCAGCGAAGATCGTGACTGAGGGGTCCCGGGTCATGGACTCCTTCTATATCACGGACCTGCTGCATAAGAAGATCACGGACACTATGCGGCTTGATAAGATCAGGGAAGCATTGATGAAGGTGATTGAGTAGGACTAAGACAGTAAGGTAGAAGGCTGAAGGTAAAAGGTAGGTAAACTGCCCCTCTGCGTTTCTTCATATGAAAAAAACAATAATTATCATAGCGGTTGTTTTCCTTATCCTGATCGTGTCCCTCACAATCTACTTGCGGAGCGATGCCTTTGGACTTCGGATAAGGCAATCGGTGGTCGGGCCGCTCAAAACAGTTCTGGGAGAAAGTGCTGAAATCGGCAGGGTGAAGGCAAACTTCATCCCCCTGTATCTCGAGGTGAGAGATATTTCAGTGCCCGATACGCGGGGCAAACAGGCGCTCTTCGTACGCAAGATCAGGGTCTACATCAACCCATGGAGACTGCTCCGGAAAGAAATACGGCTGTCTTCCATTTCTATCCTCGATCCACACATAAACGCGGAGCGCACGAAGGAGGGCGCAGTCAACCTCATACCACTTGTGGAGCAGATCAAGTCGAATATTGCCCGTCTCCAGTCGCAGTCGGCTGGTCCATCCGGCTTTAGTTTGCTGCTGCGCTCGATCACCGTCATCCAGGGCCGGATTGTGTTTCAGGACGACATGACAACTACACAGGTCTCTGTCAGCGGAATGAATATGACGGCCCGGTTCGATCCTTCTCAGGATCATGTGCACCTGGTCATCAGAAGTTCACCGATCAAGGCGTCCGTTCCGTCCTACGCCGATTTTTTGGGCAATTTCAAAGCGACCCTTGAGTACGACCACGGAAAAGTCCGCCTGGATTCGGCCGAACTCACGAGCGCGGATGCATCGCTTGCCGTGTCCGGCGATGTCGGGCCTTTTCCGGATGTCGGGCTTAACGTCAAGGTGAGCGTCAAGTCAGGGCCGAAGACCATCAGCAGGTTTACCGACTTATTGAAACCGGTCCGCAAACAAGAGGCTTCACGCATTGAAGCAGAGGCGCTTGTCCGGGGGAACATAGCGGACCCGGTCATAACCGGCAGTCTCAAAGTACCGGTCATTTCTTTCCGCGGCATGTTTCTGCAGGACGCGGCATTGTCGTTCGGATATCGGAAGGGAAATATTAAAATCAATGGAGAAAAGTGGAAACTCACGAAGGGCGACAAGGTCATCGTCATTGATGGCATCGAGACGGACTTCGGGTACCGCGACGGCGGGCTGGACATCATGCGTTTTGATGTCCGGGCTGAAGACCTGTTGTTCCATCTGGAGGGAGGGGTTGGTCCAGCAACGGGTTTCGACGCTTCTCTCAGCGTCGAATCATCGGGGAAGGGAAGGACACTCACTGCGTTCACGTCTGTTCCGCTTGAAGGCATGGTCGGGGTGAGGGGAAAACTTTCCGGTACGCTGACCGCGCCCCGGTTCGACGGTAATGTCTCTGCGGGCCCGGTAAAGGTGCGGGGGATTCTGTTCGACCATGTCGGAGGCAGGTTGGAATATGAAAATAAAAAGGTTAAACTTTCGTCCGTTGATATCCGGGAGCACGTGTCTCGCTATATCTTTGACGGGTCCGTTGATCTCAACAACAACGAACCGCTGTATGCCGCGCGGCTCCGGGTAGTGCGGTCGGATGTGGTGAATATCGTGGCGCTGTTTTACGAACAGCTGCCGCTGCGGCTCTCGGCTGAGGGCGAGCTTTCCTTTGAAGGAACCGCGAAGAACTATTCCGGGAGCGGGTTCCTCGGGCTGGAATCAGGCAGCGCTTATGGAGAAACATTCACCAAGGGAACAATCACGGCAAAGCTGTCAACCGGGAGGATAGCTTTTCCCCAGGTTGTACTCGCTAAGGATCACGGCAGCGTGAAGGCCTCCGGATGGATCGGGTTTGACGGCACCTATTCCGCCGATCTTGAGAGCAGTGAGATCGACCTCTCCGCAATCGACCATCTGGCCGGAGCGCAGCTCGGCGGAGAATTCACGCTCGATTTGCACTCATCGGGAAGTTTCTCCCTTCCCTTTGTAACAGGGTCACTTCAACTTGATGCCCTGTCGTACCGTCAGGTCCCTGTGGGCGGGATGAATATTGAAGCTGATATCAAGAACGGGTTATTGACTGCGCATGGTGATCTGTTGGATGAACGCGCGGCCCTGGCAGTGCGGTGGCCCCTCCGGAAGCCCTACGGCTGGACTGCGGAGGCGCGGATCAAGTCCATGACGATCGATCCGTTCCTCCTCCTCGGGAAAAAGGACCTGACCGGCAGGGTGAACGTCATCACCGACGGCACCGTGACGATGCGCGGCACTGGACTGGATAGTTCGACGCTATCGGGCGAAGCGCTCTTTCGGCAGCTGAGTCTTGTCATAGGCGAGTACCGGATAGACAATGAATCAGACGCGCGTCTCTCCATTGATGCGGGCAAGATCGTCTCCACCACGCTGAATTTTACCGGTCCGGTTACCAAGATCAGCGTAACAGGAGGGGTCAAGCTTCCGTCGGAGATTGATATGACTTTAAAGGGAACTGCCAACCTTTCACTTCTGAAGCTTCTGTACCCTGAAATCGAGCACGCCGGCGGCACTGCGGAGATAAAGCTGATGGTCAAGGATAATTTGAGCAATCCGGATATGTCCGGTGAACTGCGCATTCAGAATGGGGAGATCAAAGTCAAGGACATCCCACAACGGTTTTCGGCATTAAACGGCGGGATTGTGTTCTCTCAGGGCAGGGTCGTTGTGGACTCGCTGTCCGGCGAGATGGGGGGAGGCTCACTGAATGTTTCCGGCTGGGTGCAGCTTGATGGTGTTGCACCTCGGGACTTCTCCGCTAAGGTCGCGGTCGATAATGTGACGGTCCGATACCCTGAAGGGCTTATCTCGGTGCTCACCGGAGATCTTTACTATGACGGCGACGCATCTGAACAGTCCCTGTCCGGAGACGTTACGATCAAGCGAGCGCGGTATGACAAGCGGATAGAATGGAAAACCATGCTCGTGGACATCGGAAGAGGGCTGTACCAGAAAAAGAAGACCGACGTAGGATGGATCGGTGAAACGCAGATTAATGTGCGTTTCCACGGGACAAACAACATTGTGTTCCAAAACAACCTCGCCACCATGCCGCTTGATGTGGACGTGTTCCTGAAGGGCACGGTGAACCACCCTCAGCTTTTGGGCAGGATTGAATCGAAGAAAGGGCTTGTCTATTTCCGGAAGAACGAATTTAAGATACTCAATGCTTCGGCGGATTTCGTGGACCCCAACCGGATGAACCCCGTGCTCGATATCCAGGCGGAAACCCGGGTCCGTGAGTACCAGATACGGCTCGCGGTGACGGGGACCGCCGAGCGGGCCGTGGTCACGCTCGTTTCCGAGCCGTCACTCATCGACACCGATATCCTGAGTCTCCTTGCCCTTGGTAAAACGGGTACAGAGCTCAAAGGCAAGGAGACGGGAGTAGGTGTGGGGGAAGCGGCATCGTTCGCCACGGGGCAGTTCCAGGACATTTTCGAACGTCGGGCGCGGAGCTTAACCGGCCTCGACCGGTTCTCAGTGGACCCCTATGTCAGCAAAAATGATACCTCCGTGCCCCGGGTCACGGCAGCGAAGGAGCTTGTCCAGAACAAGCTTTATCTCACTTATTCATCAAATGTGGGCGCCGCAATGCCGGAGCAGATATTCAGGATTGAGTATCTGCTGGACAGGCATTTCTCGCTGGTGGGAGAGCGAAACGAGATGGGGAACAACGGAGCGGACGTCAAGTATCGGTTTGAGTTTAAGTAGTTGCCGTAAAAAATATCCCAGAAAGGCAAGATAATTTTACCACAAAGACACCAAGACACGAAGAAGTTCTTAAAATACGTAAGTTAATCGAACAAAAAGGCATTCATGTTTTACTTTGTGTCTTCGTGACTTCGTGGTGGATATTGTTCCGGCTTGTCTGGATTAGGGCTTTTGTCTTCAATGCGCTTCATCCCAGTTCTTGCCGACGCCCACGTCTACCCGGACCGGCACCCTAAGCATGAGCGCACCCTCCATTTCCTCCCTGACCAATTTCTTCATCAATTCGATTTCCTGGTCCAGCACCTCGAATACTAGCTCGTCGTGTACCTGAAGGATCATTTGTGAACTCAGTCCCTCGTGGGCGAGTCGTGCGTGGATGCGGATCATCGCTATCTTAATAAGGTCCGCGGCGGTTCCCTGGATGGGGGTGTTGATCGCCATGCGTTCGCCGAAATTCCTCACCGCCACCGTCGCCGACGCGAGCTCGGGGATGAACCGGCGCCTGCCGAAGAGGGTGGTGACAGATCCGTTAGTCTTCGCATCTTCGATGGTCTTGTCGATAAATGCGCGCACGCCCGGGTATTGTGCAAAATAGTTGTCGATATAACGCTTTGCCTCGGCGTTCGAGACGCCGATGTCCTGCGCCAGGCCGAAGGCCGAAATACCGTAGATGATGCCGAAGTTCACCGCTTTTGCCTTGCGCCGCATCTCGGGCGTGATCTCATCCGGGGGGAGGCCGAATATCTCTGAGGCAGTGCGGGTGTGCACGTCCTCCTCCCGCTGGAAGGTCCGGATGAGGGCCGGGTCGTTGCTCATATGGGCGAGGACGCGCAGCTCGATCTGCGAATAATCTGCCGAGAGCAGGCTCGCGCCCTGCTCGGCGATGAAGGCCTGCCTGATCTCCCGTCCCACCCCGGTGCGGATGGGGATGTTCTGCAGGTTGGGATCGC
>JBGPIG010000026.1:0-14671 GCA_041484745.1 Nitrospirota bacterium
CGCAGAGAACGCGGAGAAAATACATGATCGAAAATGAAATCACGGGGAAAATAACGGCATTTAACCTTAACGCGTTTCATGCCTCTGCAATAGGCTATTTTTATCGTATTTATTTGTAGTCTTTAACTCCGCGCACTCTGCGCCTCTGCGAGAAACGATTTAGACTCTGCGTTTTAACGAGAAACCTATGAGAACGATCCGCATATCCATGGCCCAGATAAACCCTACGGTCGGCGACCTCGCGCGCAACCGGGACAAGATCATCGACGCCATCAATAACGCAAAGAAGCTCGGTGCGGACATTGTCGCCCTGCCCGAGCTTGCCCTGACCGGATACCCCCCTGAGGACCTGATCCTGAAACCCCAGTTTGTTCGGGACAGCCTCCGCACGCTCAAAGAGATCCGGCGCGCGACAAAGGGGATTACGGCCATCGTGGGGTTCGTTGACAGCAAAGGCGGGAATTTGTATAACGCCGCGGCGATCATAGGCGACGGGAAACAGGTCGCTACGTATCACAAAATGCTCCTGCCGAATTATGGCGTGTTCGATGAATACCGGTACTTTACACCGGGCGACCGATGCCCCATCTTTACGATTAAAGGTGTCGGCATCGGCGTGAACATCTGCGAAGACATCTGGTATGCCGAAGGGCCGGCGCGCGTCCAGGCCCTGGCAGGCGCGGAAGTGATCGTGAACATCAATGCGTCGCCCTATCATAAAGGCAAGGGCAAAGAACGCCAAAACATGCTGTCCCGGCGGGCGAAAGAGAATGACGTATTCATCTCCTATACCAATACCGTCGGAGGCCAGGATGAACTGGTCTTCGACGGCCAGAGTATGGCCCTGGACCGCAACGGAAAAGTTCTGATCATGGGAAATCAATTTGAAGAAGAGCTGCTGACCATAGATATTCGCGTCCCCGGCGCAGCGCTCACCTTGCCGGAGAACCACAACCAGTTCAGCGGCTTCCTGAATTACCTATCCCTTTCCGAGAAGCCCGCGGCCGACAAGAGGCCTCTGCCGGCCAGGCAAGCGCCAAAACCCCTCTCCGTCTGCGAAGAGGTGTACCATGCGCTCGTACTCGGCACGCGGGACTACATGCGCAAGAACAGGTTCACGGCCGCGGTCATCGGTCTTTCCGGCGGCATCGATTCGTCGCTCGTGGCCGCTGTTGCCGTGGCCGCAATGGGGAAAGAGAACGTGACCGGCGTGTTCATGCCTTCCCAGTACAGCTCCAACGAGAGCTGCGAAGACGCCTATGATCTTGCCCACAACCTCGGCATAAAGATCCTGGAGGTCCCCATCAAGCAGACTTTTGAATCATATCTGACGACGCTGCGCCGTGTGTTCGCAAAAACAAGGTCCGACGTGACCGAGGAAAACCTCCAGGCCAGGATACGGGGCAATATCCTTATGGCGCTCTCGAACAAATTCGGCTGGCTCGTGCTCACCACGGGCAACAAGAGCGAGATGTCCGTAGGATATGCCACGCTCTATGGCGACATGGCCGGCGGTTTCGCCGTGATCAAGGACGTGCCCAAGACCCTGGTCTACACCGTATCAAAGTGCGTCAATAAACTCTCGGGCAAGAGCATCATACCGAGACGCGTCCTGGTAAAAGCCCCCACTGCCGAGCTCCGGCCGAACCAGAAGGACAGCGATTCACTGCCCGTATATCCCGTGCTCGACCCCATTCTCAAGGCATATGTAGAGGATGATAAGGACATCAGCGAGATACTCAAGATGGGGTTCGATCGAAAAACCGTGGAACGCGTGGTCCGGCTTGTGGACTCGAGCGAGTACAAACGTCGCCAGTCCCCTCCCGGGGTCAAGATAACTCCCCGGGGGCTGGGGAAGGACCGTAGGTTCCCGATCACGAATCGGTATAAAAGCTACTGAACTGCTGGGGCCAGGGTACCGTAGCCAGGGGCCAATGAGAAGCATTGCTCTTTTCTCGGACCCCGGACCCAGGCCCCTGAACCCTTTATTATGCCAACAGGAACTCTCTACATAGTCTCCACACCCATCGGCAACCTCGAGGACATGACCCTCCGGGCGATACGCGTGCTCAAAGAAGTGGACCTCATTGCGGCAGAGGACACGCGCCACACCAGACACCTGCTCGACAGATATCAGATAGAAACGCGGCTCACCAGCTACCACGACCACAACAAAGAAGAAAAAGCGCCGATACTCGTCTCCCGCATGCTCGACGGCAAAAACACGGCCCTCGTGTCCGATGCGGGGACTCCCGGCATCTCTGATCCGGGCTATTTTCTCATCAACCTCGCCATCGACCAGAACATACTGGTGATCCCCATCCCCGGCGCAACGGCGGCAATCGCGGCGTTATCAATATCCGGCATGCCGACGGACCGATTCATATTTGAGGGATTTCTTCCGGCAAAGCATCTGGCCCGTCTCAAGCGGCTTCAGGAGCTTGTCAAAGAAGAACGTACCATCATCTTCTACGAAGCGCCTCATAAGATCATCAGGGCCGTCGAGGACATGCTCGAAGTCTTCGGCGATCGCCACGCGGTCATCACCCGGGAACTGACAAAGATCCACGAAGAGACGATCCGCGGGACGTTATCTGAAATTCTCAAACGACTGCAGGAAGGGACGATCAAGGGCGAGTTTACGGTGATTCTGCACGGCGCGTCAGCTGAACCGCACAAGCGGGATATCGACACTACCGAGTATCTCAAAAACCTCATGATCCATCGGGGAATGACCAAAAAGGAAGCCATCGCCGCAACTGCGGAAGAACTTGGATTGCCGAAAAAAGCGGTCTATAAAGAAAGTTTGAAGTTGTGAGCAGGCATTTTTCGCCCTGACGATAAAAAAGCCCGGAAGCGAAAACGCTTGCCGGGCTTTTTGTGCATTGAATCGCCTTAGAAATAGAAGTTGCCGCGTATGCCGAAGTTGCGTGTTCCCAGATAGGTTGAATCGTAGCTGGTTCCTGCGATTTTCGTGGTTGACATTCCAATTCCAGCGCCGATCGAACCTTCGATGCTGAACTGCTTCCCGAGGAAATACTCGGCCCCGGCCATGACACTCAGATCCCACAGCGAAGCGTCGCCATAAAACGCGTCGCCGGCACCTTTGAGTTTGGCATCATAAGTCAGATACGAAAACTGAACGCCGACAAAGGGTGCAAAATCATCGGTCTTGAGATACTTGCGCCCCCCGACATTGAAGCTGAAATAGGTGCCCTTTACGTCTCCGCTGTTGATCTGGAATCCGAGGCCCGCGGTGATCGCCATGTCCCTGGCAACAAAGAGCCGTCCGCTTATATCCACCGGCGGATTTTGAGGTAGCGGGTCCGTCGGGCTCGCGACATGATTCAATATGCTGTCTCCAAATCCGATGCTGATGCCTTTTGATCCGCTGTTCAGGCTGTTCGCCGCCATGGCGCTGCCCGACAACACGAGTAAAATGCCCGCTACCAATGCAATCTTTTTCATGTGTACCCTCCACTCTTATTTAATATATACAACTGCTTATATCATGTCGCTAAGTATAGCACAATTTTCAGGACAGCGGTCTAGCAGGCC
This sequence comes from Nitrospirota bacterium, assembly GCA_041484745.1. GTDB lineage: Bacteria > Nitrospirota > UBA9217 > UBA9217 > UBA9217 > JALNZF01. The sequence goes on from JBGPIG010000026.1 coordinate 3,559, forward strand.
GCTGAAAAAGTCCTTTTGCCGTCTTTACGAGCGAGGCGACGCAAGCTCGGTGTTTGAAATATCAACTGGTTAGAGATTGCTTCCTTGAAAAAAACGCTCCTCGCAATGACGATTTAGGACTTTTTCAGCAAACTGCTAGAGAGAATAAAGTGCCATGAAGTACACTAAGCGGAATGCTGCCTGTATTATTGTTTGCAGCCTCTGACTAATCTATGGTAGTATTTATTATTATTAAAGGATTATTTTCTTTCTGACCTGATATAAACAAAATCGCGATTATGACCCTTACGATTCGGAGGACTGAAGCCATCCTGTCAACTGTCTACTTCTCCACTGCGCGTACACTCAGATGGGATTACAGCCACAGCGTTCCGGGGAAGCTCGAAGCCCTGCTCGAGAAGATGCACTTCTCCGACCGCTTCGACGAAGACGAATGGGTCGCGATCAAGACCCACTGGGGTTCGCACGGGGCATTCAGGATCATCCCGCCCGTCATGCTCCGCAAGGTCGTTGATGCTGTAAAAGAGACCGGGGCTAAGCCGTTCGTCACAGACACGGTCAGGATCATGGGCCTGGATTACCTTGAGGTCGCAAACCAGAACGGCCTGAACCATCTCTCCTGCGGAGCGCCGGTTGTGCTTGCGGACGGACTGTTCGGCAAGGACAGCATCCTCGTCAAAGCGGGCCCGATCCTCGGGAACATTGCCGTCGCCTCAACCATCCACGATGTGCCTGCCATGGTCGTCTGTACCCACACCAAGGGCCACATCAACGCCGGCTATGCCGGCGCGCTCAAGAACCTGGCCATGGGCTGCGTCAGCGCGCGACACCGCGAGCACGGCTGGAAAAAAGGCCGTGGCGGCATGCACTGTCATGGCGAAACCGCCCTCCAGTGGAATCCCGAGCTCTGCACCTTCTGTGAGCAGTGCAAAAACATCTGCCCGCTCCGCGCCATCGATTTTAAAGAAGGAACATTTGTCGTCGACCGGAACAGCTGCTGGCATTGCGGACGCTGCAGCCGCGTCTGTCAGGAGGGCGCGCTCACCATGCCTCAGGATGATGAAACGTTCCAAAAAGGCATGGCCGAGGCGGCAGCGGCGGTCCTTTCCACATTCAAGAAGGGGAAGGTAGTCTATGTCAACTTCCTGTATGCAATCCAACCCGAGTGCGACTGCATGCCGGTGGCCGACGTTCCGGTGATTCAGGACCAGGGCATCATGATCTCCGACGATATCGTGTCGATCGAACAGGCATCGCTCGATATGCTGAAGGCCTCCCCTCCCCTGCCCCAGTCAATGGCGGAAGACCTGAAATTAACCCCCGGAGATGATATACTCTATCAAATAAATCCGCGGCCCATGCAGGTCCAGATCGATGAAGCGGAAAGGCTTGGGCTCGGGACGAAGAAGTACGAACTGGTAAGGATTGAAACAAGATGACAGAACGCAGAGAACAGAAGTCAGACTGAAGCACCAATGATTTTTGTCTGTCGTCTGTCTTCTGTTGTCTATTGTCTGTCATCTGTTATCTGTTGTCTGTCATCTGTCGTCTATCGTCTGTCGTCTGCTATCTGTCATCTGACTTCCGGAGGTATCATGCTTAAACGCACAAAGATCATAGCCACCATCGGCCCGGCATCGAGCTCACCGGCCATCATCGCAAAACTCATCCGCGCCGGTATGGACGCTGCGCGGCTGAATTTCTCTCACGGCGACCGGAAGGACCATACCCTGCGGCTCAAGCTCATCCGCAGCGAAGCGGTCAGGGCGGGAAGACATATCGCCGTTATTCAGGACTTGCAGGGCCCGAAGCTGCGCGTGGGGGCAATGAAAAACGACGCCTCGCCGATCAAGCGCGGCGATACAATTGTCCTCACGACAAAGAAGGTCATCGGCACAAAGGACCTGGTATCGGTGACCTATGCTCGCCTTTCGAAGGACCTGAAGATCGGCGACACGGTGCTCCTGGATGACGGCAGACTTGAACTCCGGGTGGTAAAAAAGAAGGCGCGCACGCTGTCCTGCAAGATCATCCGCGGCGGCGTTCTCAAAAGCCACAAGGGCATCAACCTCCCGGGCGCGAACCTTTCACTTCCCTCACTCTCTTATAAAGACAGGGAGGACATCCGCTTCGGCGTTCAGCAGGGCGTTGATTACATTGCGCTCTCCTTCGTACGCTCGGCGGAGGACATCATCCAGACCCGTCGCTTCATCCGGTCGCTGAGCGCCGACATCCCCATTATCGCGAAGATCGAGAAACCGGAGGCCATCCTGAACCTTGAAGAGATCATTTTCGCCGCGGACGGCATCATGGTCGCCCGGGGAGACCTGGGCGTGGAGATGTCGCCCGAGAAGGTCCCGCTTCTCCAGAAAAAGATCATCGAAGCCTGCCACTGGGCGGAAACCCCGGTGATCACGGCAACGCAGATGCTCGAAAGCATGATCGAGAACCCCCAGCCCACGCGCGCAGAAACCTCGGATGTGGCAAACGCCATCCTCGACGGCACCGACTGCGTCATGCTTTCCGGAGAGACCGCGGTCGGGAAATATCCGGTCCAGACCGTAGAGGTCATGGTACGCATAGCCCTGCAGGCGGAAACGTCAGTCAATCCCTGGCCGCCGGACGACGATGTGTCCGGTCCTGATGAAAGCGTCGCCCACGCGGCCTGCCGCGCGGCGGAGGAACAGCGGGCGCGGGCGGTCGTGACCTTCACCCAGTCCGGGTCCACGGCGCTCCTGGTCTCGAAGCACCGTCCCCGGATGAGCATCATCGCGCCGACGCCGTTCGAACGCGTGGCCAGGAAGGTCTCTCTGTATTGGGGCGTAACACCGGTGATCCTGAGGTCAAAAAAGACAACCGACGACATGATCGCGAGCGTTGAAGGCATCATGGTGAAAAAGAAGCTTGCGAAACGCCGGGACATCATCGTGATCACCGCGGGCGTTCCCATCGGCGTTGCCGGAAGTACGAACATGATGAAGATCCACCGGGTGGGCGAGGTCAAAGGCCTGGAATCGAAAAAGGGATACATTCAAAAAAAAGTGGGAACTAATTCATAACCCCAGAGACACAGGGGCACGCAGAATGGCACGAGGACAATGAGAGGTTTAAGAACACTGTAATTCTTTACTATATCCGGAAGGACCAGTATGAAAAACTCTGCTCTTCGTAATCTGTTATAAGCTAGAAGTCAATTCTCTGTGTCTCCGCGCCTCTGTGGTGAAAAAGCTCTTTCAACTAAAATACGAAAGAACCAAAATAGTTGGTGCATCCCGGCCGGTGATTTTCCTGCCGGCGCATGATCAGTTCAATCAACGGCGGACTTTCGAACTGAATAAGCTTCTTCAATTCTACCCGAAATGGGTCCTCTTTTTTTTGCATTTTACCGAATCGCAGTGCTATAATGAGCCCTATGGAAAAAATTTCCACAACCTGTCCCTGGTGCGGTTGCGGCTGCGGTCTGTACCTTCACGTAGAAAACAACCTTATCACGGGCGTGTCTCCGAACCGCAACCATCCCGTAAACCACGGCACCCTCTGCGTCAAAGGCTGGAACTGCCACGAATTCGTCCAGCACCCCGACCGTTTGACCACCCCGCTCGTCAAAAGGGGGGCGGCGTTCAGGCGCGCCACCTGGGATGAGGCGCTCACGGTGACCGCGACACGGCTCTCGGAAATAAAAAAACAGTACGGCCCCGATGCCATCGGCATTCTGGGCTCCGCAAAGTGCACGAACGAGGACAACTTCGTCCTCATGAAATTCGCCCGGGCGGTCATCGGTACGAACAATATCGACCATTGCGCCCGGCTCTGCCATTCCTCAACGGTCGGCGGTTTGGCGGCGGCCTTCGGTTCCGGCGCCATGACAAACTCGATCGACGAGATCAGGGACGCGCGGGTCATCTTCGTGATCGGCTCGAACACCACCGAGCAGCACCCCATGATCGGGATGCACATGCTTGAGGCAAAGGACCGCGGCGCGGTCCTGATCGTTGCCGACCCCCGGCGCACGCAGATTGCCCAGTTCAGCCACCTCCACATGAGGCACAGGAGCGGCACTGACGTGGCGCTGCTCAACGCCATGATGAACGTGATCATCACCGAAGGTCTTGTGGATGTTTCTTTTATCCGTCAGCGCACGGAAAACTTCGATGATTTCGAGAAACGCGTTCTGACCTATTCACCCGAGGTCGCGGAACGAATAACCTCGGTCCCGGCTGATGATATCCGCAAGGCCGCGCGGCTCTACGCTTCGGAAAAACGTTCCATGCTCTTCTATTCCATGGGTATCACCCAGCACATCACGGGCGTTGACAACGTGCGCTCCTGCGCCAACCTCGTCATGCTCACCGCCCACATCGGTCAGCCCATGACGGGACTGAACCCGCTTCGCGGCCAGAACAATGTCCAGGGCGCCTGCGACGTGGGCGCGCTTCCCGATGTCTTCTCCGGTTATCAGAAGGTCGCCGATCCCGCGGCGAGAAAAAAATTCGAGCTCGCCTGGTCGCGGCCGCTGCCCGAAACACGGGGTCTGACGCTTACCGAGATGGTGGACGCCATCCACGAGGGAAAGATCCGCGCCTTGTATGTCATGGGAGAGAACCCGGTGATCTCCGACCCCGACAGCGCCCATGTGAAAGCGGCCTTTGCGAAACTTGATTTCCTCGCCGTCCAGGACATTTTCCCGACTGACACGGCGGAATACGCCCACGTGATCCTGCCTGCGACAAGCTTCGCGGAAAAGGACGGCACCTATACGAATACCGAGAGGAGGGTGCAGAAGATCAGGAAGGCCGTACCGCCGGTGGGCGAATCAAAACCGGATTATGAGATCATCTGCGGCCTTGCCCGTCTCATGGGCTATCCCATGGATTACCGCGCCGCGCACGAGATCATGGAGGAAATCGCGATCCTGACGCCTTCCTACGGCGGCATCCTCCACCACCGGCTCGATGGTGGGTTCGGGCTCCAGTGGCCCTGCTTCGGCATGGACCACCCCGGCACACCCTATCTCCACCGGAAAAAATTCACCCGCGGCATGGGAGCTTTCATCCCCGTGGAGTTCATTCCGCCGTCAGAACCGACGGACAGCGAATACCCGTTCATTCTTACCACGGGCAGGAGCTACTTCCACTACCACACCGGCACCATGTGCAGAAGGACCATCACCCTGGAACGCGAGGAGCCCGAGTGCACGGTCGAGGTCAATCCCGTGGATGCGGAACGTCTCGAACTCCGCCCGAACGATCCCGTACGCGTTCGTACCCGGCGCGGCAGCATCGAGGTGAAGGCGCGCGTGACCAATACCGTGCCTGAAGGGATCGTGTTCATCCCCTTCCATTTCCGGGAGGCTGCCGTCAATCTGCTTACCATCAATGCCGTTGACCCGAACGCCAAGATTCCGGAGTTCAAGGTCTGCGCCGCGTCCCTGGAACCCTTGCGCCGCAAGCCCGGCACGCGTCAGGCGCCGAGAATCAGCTATAAGGAAGGGATGCGGATCGGCCTCGATCTGTATATTCCTCCCGAGGAAATGTGACGGTGAGCGCTGCTCGACGAATTGGAAATTGTAGATTGGAAACTTTACATTATAAACTGAACGACGTGGATTCTTTTCGATTTGTCCAAATTTCCAATTTCCAATCTTCAATTTCCAATAGGATGTTACTATGACCTATATTCTCAACAAAAATCACCTCTCCTTCTGGCTCAGAAGGCTCAAGACGTCACACCAGCTGATTGCTCCCATGCGGGACGTATCCGGTGACATCGTGCTGACCGAGCTTTCGCGCATGCATGAGACGGCCCTTGACGGCCCGGCGCTCATGCCTTCGCCCAAGGAGTTTCTACTTCCGCAAATGGAGCAGCTTTTTAACTATTCCCCAGAAGGCATCGAGGAAGTGCTCGGCTCCCAGCCGCGGGTCCTGTTCGGCATCAGGCCCTGCGACCTCTCGGCCATCAGGATACTCGACACGTTTTACCTGAACAAGACAAAGGACGTCTACTACGAAGCGCGGCGCAACAATACCGTCCTGATCGCCATAGCCTGCAACCAGCCCGATCCCACCTGCTTCTGCCTCGGCCTGGGAACCGGACCGTTCCTGAAATCAGGGTTCGACCTGCAACTCACCGACCTGGGCGACCGTTTTCTCGTCGAAGCGGGATCGGAGACGGGAATGTCGCTCGTCAGGGACTATCCTCACATCTTTACGGAGCCGATAGCAACGGACAGCGAGGACCTGTATGAGGCGCGGCTGGCGGCCCAAAGCCGTTTTGAGAAGAGGGTCAACCTGGAGCAGGTGCGTAAACACATCCTCAGGGAAGGCGTGAACGACACGTTCTGGGATTCCGTGGCAATCCGCTGTTTTGAGTGCGGCGGGTGCGTATACAACTGCCCGGTCTGTACGTGTTTCAATGTCATTGATCGTCGCGCGGCGTCCCCGGACTCGGGCCGGCGGCTCCGGCTCTGGGATACCTGCATGTTCAAGGGATTTTCGAGAATGGCCGGCGGTGTGGTGCCTGCCGAAAGAAAGATCCACCGCACCAAGCGATGGTTCCACCACAAACTCGTGCACTGGCCTCAGCAGTTCGGGGTCTTCGGTTGCGTAGGCTGCGGACGCTGCGCGATCTCATGCCCCGGCCACATCGATATGGCCACCGTGGCGCTCAAGATCAAAGGATCGGACGAAGCGGAAGGGAAATAGGCCGCAAAGAGCATAGCGCAGCGTGCAGGGCGAAAAATCTTTTCCGCTTTGCGCCATGCGCGTTGCTAATGGGTATTATCTCATGACTACAAAAAACATCTACCAGCCGTTCAAAGCATCGATAGGGAACGTGAAGGCCGTTGCAAAGGACGTGAAACTGTTGTCGCTACTCGTCCCCGCCGATTTCACCTACCAGGCAGGCCAGTTCGTCATGGTATCGGTAATGAACACCGGTGAAGTGCCGATCTCGATCACTTCCACGCCGGGAGTGAGCAAAGACCTCGAGCTTTGCGTGCGCGCCGTGGGTACTGTCTCCTCTGCGGTGAACTCGCTCAAGACGGGAGACACCGTAGGCATCCGAGGCCCCTACGGAAGGCCCTTCCCGGTCAATGGACACCTGGATACACTGTTCATCTGCGGCGGCATCGGCATCGTGCCCCTGCGTCCGCTCATCAATCAGATACTGAATGTCCGCTCAACGTCAGGCGGGAACAGGACCGTGACCGTCATGTACGGATCACGAAATCCCTCGGAAGTTTTATTCATGGATGAGGCCGACAGATGGCGGGAACAGGGCGCCACTATCGTCATGACCGTCGATACCTGTCAAATCGAGAGCTGGAAAGGCTGCACGGGACTGGTCACGGACCACTTTGACAAGTCGAATATCGACTTCAAGAACAGCACTGCCTATATCTGCGGGCCCCATGTCATGATCCAGGCCGCAATGCGCGATCTGTCGTTCATGGGCATGCCTGATGATCGGATCATCACCACGCTCGAAGCGCATATGAAGTGCGGTGTGGGAAAGTGCGGACATTGCTACTGCGGCGGGAAGCTCATCTGCGAGGAAGGCCCTGTTTTCACTCTGGAGGAGATCAAGAAATACAACATTAAACCGGGGATCGACAGTCTCGGCTGACCCCGACTTCAGCCCATACCGTATCACTCATCGCTGTAGTTCGGGTTCGCCGGCTTGCCGTTCTCCTGCAGATATTGCTGGCTGAAGGCCGGGATGATGCCCTTCTCGCCATTCTGGGGATGGACCATATATCGATAGGAAACAAGCTGGCCGACGCTTTCCATCATGTGCTGCCAGCCCTTCTTGAACAACGTGCATTCATTGTTGTAGCAAACCCAGAGATAGGGCGAATCCCAGTCCAGATAGCGTGAATCCATCTGCTCCATGAGAGTTTTGCAGTGGGGACAGGTCGGGGCCTCGGTAACCTTCCAATTTGTCATATCCATGATAACCACCTCCATAAGACAGCGGGACATTATACGTCGGTGGCAGCCTGTTTGCAACAGGAAAACAGGCTCAATAGTTCTCCGCCAGGAGTTCAAAAAAGCTTTTCGGGTGCAGGCACGCGGGACAGAGAGCAGGCGCATCCGGCCCTTCGTGGTGATAGCCGCAGTTTCGACACTTCCAGACGGCGCCGGTATCCTTTTTGAAGACCTTCCCCTTCTCGATATTCTCCAGGAGCTTTCGGTAACGCTTTTCGTGTTTGACCTCGACCTTGGATATCTGGCGGAACGCCTCGGCAATCTCCCTGAATCCTTCGTCACCCGCTATCTGCGCTGATCCCGGATACAGCGTAGTCCACTCCTCATGTTCCCCTTCCGCCGCGGCCTTCAGGTTCTCAGCCGTCGTGCCGATGCGGCCAGCCGGAAAGGTCGCGGTGAACTCGACCATGTCGCCCTCGAGAAACTTGAAGAACCGTTTGGCGTGCTCTTTTTCGTTCTCCGCGGTCTCGAGGAATATCGCCATGATCTGCTCATACCCCTCCTTTTTCGCAGCGCTCGCGAAGAAGGTGTACCGGTTCCTCGCCTGGGACTCACCGGCGAAGGCTGCGAGAAGATTCTTCTCTGTTTTGGTCCCTTTCAGTTCCATGAAAACCTCCCTGTTCCAATACCGTCGTATGGGCAAGAATTAACCACAGAGCGCACAGAGAACGTCTTGAATGTATGGAGTAACTTCCTCTGCGTCCTCTGTGGTTTCGTGCCATCTCTCTTTTTTATGATAATTTTGACAGTGCCCCTACCGCATCCTTCTTGCCATCTGCATCCTCGCAACGAGGACATCGCCCCGCACCAGCAGACAGTAACTGAAGCGCTCCTTCAGTTTCTGGAGAAACGGTCGTTTCTTCCATTCCTCGATACGGATGCGTCCGGAGCTTTTGAGATCTTCTTCAAAATCCGTCCGCACCCGGTCAGCGAGCCCCCGATCATTCACGACCGCCACGAGTTCGTAGTTGATCCTCCCGCTCCGGACATCCATGTTCGCGGACCCGGCAAGTACGGTATCGTCGGCGATCACGAGCTTGGCATGCATCATCGCAGGCTCATATTCCCAGACCTCGACCCCGGCCCGCAGCAGCCTGCTGTAGAGCCCCCGCGCCGCCCAGCGTGCTATCGGCACATCGGTTTTCTGCGAGAACAAGAGACGGACGCGTACTCCTCGCCTGACCGCATGTCTGAGCGCCCTCAGCAATCTCCCATGCGGATAGAAATACCCCATGGCAAGGTCGATGTTCTGGGACGCGCTCCGGATCAACTGACGATAAGCCCTGCGCACCGGCCTCAAAGGGTCCTCGGGTCCGCTCTCCAGAAACTGTATCCTGCCACCGCCAAAAACCTTCTGTCCGCGGCCGCTGCGCAGCCTGAACATGAATCTCCGCAGCGGGGAATCCGTCCGGGCCCACATCCGTGAGAACGAGATGCGGAGCCGGGACGCTTCCCTGCCCGAGATTTCGAGCATATTGTCCCGCCAGGCCGGTTCGCCATTCGCTCCCCGATAGTACTCATCCGCGATGTTCATGCCGCCGAGGTACGCGGTGCTGTCATCCACAAGCAGCAGCTTCCGGTGGTTGCGGAACGGAAACATCCCCTTCGATATCGGGTGAAATACCCGGACTTCGCCGCCGGCCCGGCGAAGCTCATCCCAGAAGTTGTCCGGCAGATTTCGGGCACCCCAGGCATCAACAAGCACCAGGACCTGAACACCCCGGCCTGCCGCGCTGATGAGGTGTGTTCGGAACTCCCGACCGGTCTCGTCGTCGACAACGATGTACATCTCGAGGGCGACGGACGACTCGGCCCGGTCAAGGGCCCCGAACATGGCCGGGAACGCTTCTGCGCCATTTTTGAGGAGGCGGACGGTGGTCATAGGATTCACAAACCAGCAACACGCGATGCTGTGGAAAACACCATGAAGCTTACAAAATATCGAACGAAAATACACACACAGAAAAAGAACAATAATAGCTAAACGTCCTTAGCCGTGTCCTTGCGAAGCGCTATTATTGCGGTCATCCGCGGTTATCGTTGTTTTATCTCTGTGGCCTCTGTGCGCTCTGCGGCAAAAGGATTTAGACATTCTCAAACGTGTACTCCACCTTCATCTTGAGGTCTTTCCTGAGCGAATGATACACGGAGCAATATTTCTCCTGGGAAAGAGATATTGCCCGTTCCAACTTCTTGGCGGTGAGTCCCGTCCCCGTCACGGAAATGATCATCTCCATTGATGTATAGTATTGAGGAGGCGTGGGGTTCCTCTCCCCGACAATATCCATTTTATACGACTTGATGTCGCACTTCATCTTTTTGAGGAAGGACACCATGTCGATCCCCATGCAACCCGCCACGCTCAGCAGGAGCGTCTCGGTCGGCGAGCACCCCCACTGCTGATGGGCGTCGTACTCTACTTCATAGCCGCGACTGGTACGGCCGATGAAGATGAGGTCCTTGTCCCAGGTGAGGGTCGCCTTATTCACCTGGGAAATTTTTGACTTGTATGCCTCGAGCGACTCGTCCAATTCGTTGATTTCCTTTTCTTCGGCCATTGTTACTCCTTCATCATAATTTAGGATCATTCAGCAAAGGTCACGGGTCAAAGGAAAAACCATCAGTAAACATTCACCCCTCTTCCTTAGCTGCTTACTCCCTGCTCCATGACTCTTTTTCTTCAAGAAACCTTATCGCCTCTTCTTCGCTGCCCGCCTCCACCTTGAGTACATATGTCTTGATCGCCGCCGGTTCCATGCCGAGGGCAAATGAATCGAAGGTCGCTCGGATGCCCCTCGAACCTAAATATGCGACAAGATCCATCATGGCCGAATCATCATACCCCATCCCGGTATCCCCGCGGAGAATCTCCACATACTGGAAATCATCCTCGGGAATCGGATCATCCGGAGATCCCTGTTTCCAGGCATCGCCGTATTCCCATCCTTCCCCATCCGTATCGTCAGTATCTCGTTTCATACGCTAGTTCATTAGTGTCCCAACGTTGAATTAGCGAAGCACTGTAACATATAGAAACTTATGCACTTTCATTCCAAAATGCAATTTATCGATTTGAAATTTTATTCTCCAATAGGCCATACTGCCGCAGTAATGCGGGAGGAGATGTC